>CASGEW010000130.1 GCA_949300615.1 uncultured Bacteroidales bacterium | reverse complement strand
TATTCTGAACCGTACAAATTACTTTATAAAACTTTTTCGGGATAGCGACACGATTTTTCTCCAAGCGTTTCAAATCCGGTGTCAATACCGGTCCTGTCGCAATCAGTAGTTTCCCGTTATCTGCCGCCCACATCCGGCATTGTTCTTCCAGATCTTTCCAAACACCTCGGTTTAGACCCGGCTTTTGGGGAGTAATGTTACTTAGATAAAACGATTCGCGCATCGCTTGTGCCGACCATTTCATATCTCCTGCCGGAGCCAGATGTCCCCGGTCATATCCCGTACGGGTATAATCTCCATTTTCGGCAGAGGCGCCTTTCACCATCGGATCTCGTACAAATTTATTGGAGCGTTCGGCAGCATTACTTTTTGCTTCCTGGCTTGTCAGTTCGTAAGCCACCCAATTGGCTACCCGATAATCGGAATTATAAGAAACGGTATATCCTTTATGACGGATAACTTGCTCCGTACAAGATTTTGGACATACCGGCAATTCTGCTCCTTGCTGAAAACGGACTGTCTTCGATTCAGATGTTTTTGGCAACTGACTCTCTAAGGGTTTGACGATTTTATCCTTCACCTCCGAGACAGCATTTTCTACCGTCTTATCCTTTTGCTTAATATCCGGTACCCAATCACTGAACTTCTTTATCGACCAGTCTTTATCGGCGGCGTAATCCGATACTTTCTCATATACAAACAAAACCCCAGCAAGTATAACCACAAAGAAACAGGCTGTATAAAACAGATGTTTCAACGAAGCGATAACGGCTGTTCCTCGCTTACTGCTTTTCTTCTTCCGAGCTGATGAAGTGTTTTTCTTTTTTACCATTACTTCTTTAAAACAAAAAAGTCCGTATATCTATTCGTAAAATAGTTATACAGACAGGACATATTTTAATTGATCAAAGTACGTAGGATGAGACTCGAACTCACACGCCGTAACCGGCACTACCCCCTCAAAGTAGCGTGTCTACCAATTCCACCACCTACGCATATCAAAATGCGTAGTGCCCAGAACAGGACTCGAACCTGCACGACCGCAAAGCCACTCGCACCTGAAACGAGCGCGTCTACCAATTCCGCCACCTAGGCATTTCACTACAAAAATAAAGCGGTCTCTTACCGCTCCTTCTCAGAGCGGAAGACGGGACTCGAACCCGCGACCCTAACCTTGGCAAGGTTATGCTCTACCAACTGAGCTACTTCCGCGTTGACGGGTGCAAAGATAGACATATTTTTTTACCCTCCAAAATTTTCTTTCTTTTTTGAATAGTATAATTCGATAAAGATATCCAAAAGACATCGATTTTAAACTGATAATCAACCAATAGGAATACAATCTAAAAAGTGTTAACGGGCCTATCTGAAACAAGAAACAAAATCCCCGGCATCTTTTGTGAAAAAGCCGGCGTATTTTCATCAAAAGCCGGCGTAAATTGATGAAAAGCCGGCGTATATTTTTATACAACCCGCCAGGCTTGAAATCAGTATTCACGAGAATTAAAAACAAAACTAACGAGAACCGTTCCCGATTCCCGTTAGTTTCATTAATCATGCTCTCGGGACTTTCTCCCTAAAGATTTATAATCCTTGCAAATAGGTTTTCAGCGTAGCCACATATTCTTTCATCGCCTCGTGACCAACCGGCGTAATCCGGCAAGCCGTACGCGTTTTTTTCCCAACAAAACTCTTTTCTATGCTGATATATCCTGCCTCACTCAGTTTATCAAGCTGCACACTCAAATTACCGGCTGTCGATTGTGTTTTCTCTTTCAGATAAACAAAATCTGCCTCTTCAACCGATAAGAGGATCGACATAATTGCCAATCGAAGTTGGGAATGCAACAAGGGATTTAACTCTTTCAGCATAATTCTTTCATTTTACGATTCAAGATATGTCCGGGTATAACCATCATGATGGCAAAGATAGCACCAAAAATCAAAATTGAGTGCGGCATACCGACAAACAATAATACAAACGACAGAACGACTCCTACGATACCGCAACAAACCAAGGGTTTGTATTTGCTCACAGCCCCCGATAAAGTCGTCGCCATGCCCATCATCAACGCCACCATGAACAAAATTCTCAT
>CASGEW010000129.1 GCA_949300615.1 uncultured Bacteroidales bacterium | reverse complement strand
TTACTTCCATTTTTGTTATTCTCCATATTTTAGTGAAACATGAGCTTTTTACAGCTCGGATAATTTCCCTTTTTGTCTACTCACGTAAACCATTGTCAACACACGTCAACAAATACGTCAGTGTGACATCGGGCAAAAGCCCTTAATTGTTCCGCGGTAGAAATACGGTAGAAAAATATGGTGAACAACAGTATACAACTGTTTATAGCTGAATTTTTGGCAAATAAAAAAGCCGCTGAAAATCAGCGACTTCATTATAGTTGGTTCTAATTCGTTGCAGTTGATTACAATATCCTACTTGCCGACGCAAAATTTACTGAATATGTTTGAAAGAATATCGGTGGTGGATATTTCACCCGTAATTTCGCCTATGTAATGGATGATTTCTCGGATGTCCTGGGCGATGAAGTCTGCGGAAATACCGTCATTTAACGATTGTTGTACCCGGTGTATGGTATCTAAGGATTTGACCAGTATTTCGTAGTGTCGAGCGTTGGTTACAACGATGTCGTTATTGTCGATGTTGGAGAGTTGGGCCGATGTTACGATAAGATTCTCCAATTCTGAAATATGTTCGTTCTGGCGGGCGGAGATAAATATTCTGTCGAATGGTTTTTCTGCGAACAATTGCTCTTTTTGTTGTTTCTCTTTTGCCGAGAGTAGATCAGATTTATTGAACACTAATATTAATTTTTTATTTTGTATATGGGGAAAAATATTTTTTCCGAGATCGACTATTTTTTCGTTTGGCGAGGTGGAATCTATCACCCACAATACAATCGATGCTTGGTCCAGTTTCTTGTATGCGAGTTCGATACCTTGTGATTCTATGCGGTCGGAGGTGTCTCGTATTCCGGCTGTGTCGATGAATCGGAACGAGAGCCCTTGCAGATTGATGGTGTCTTCTATGGCATCGCGGGTGGTTCCGTGTATGTCGGAGACGATGGCTTTTTCGTCGTGTAACAGGGCATTCAACAGGGTCGATTTTCCGGCGTTCGTTTCGCCGACAATGGCTACGGGGATTCCATTTTTAAGGGCATTTCCGATTTGAAAGGAGTTTGCCAGTTTCTGCATGGAGTGTTCTACCGATTCTATTAAGGTGGATAGCTGTTTTCGGTCGGCAAAAGCGACATCCTCTTCGCTGAAATCGAGTTCCAGTTCGATGAGCGAAGCAAAGTCTATTAATGCATTTCTTAGTCGGGACAATTCTCTGCTGAAATCTCCTCTCATTTGATTCATTGCCAGTCGGTGTGAGGCCTCTGAGTCGGAGGCTATCAAATCGGCTACGGCTTCGGCTTGCGACAAGTCCATTTTCCCGTTAAAAAAGGCGCGTTGGGTAAATTCTCCCGGTAGAGCCAACCGGCATCCGTTGCATATTAGCAGTTGAATCAGTTGTTGCTGGATGTATAGCGATCCGTGACAGGCAATTTCTACGCAATCTTCGCCCGTAAAGGAGTGGGGAGCTTTAAAGAGAGTCAATACCACCTGGTCTAACGTTGCTCCTTTTTCGGTTTTTATTTGCCCGTAAGCGCAGGTATAGGCCTGCATATCTTTAATGTTGCAGAACTGTTTTGCCGGTAGGAATAGCGGGTCGGTTATCTCGATGGCTTTTTCTCCGCTGATACGGATAACGGCAATGCCTCCTTTGCCGGGAGGGGTGGATACGGCGCAAATGGTCTCTTGCTTCATACTACATCTATTTGGCTGTGTGCAAAGATAGGTGATTTCCGCTAAATTTTTGTACTGTCGGATAATAGTTACGGACGATTTTCATAGAGTGGAATAGGGGAAGGAAATAAAAAAAGGAGCACATAGTGCTCCTTATGATTTGCTTTTATATACTTACCTATTGGTTTTTCAGGTTCTTGATCTTGATGTTTTTAAACCATACCTCGTCGCCGTGGTCCTGTAACAGGATATTGCCATATTCCATTTCTCCGAAATTGGGCCAGTTTTTATACTTGCTGTAAGCAACCAATGCGCGCCACATCTGGGTATTGCGTTCGTAGGAAACGCACAATACTCCGTTTAACCAATGCTCTATTTTATTGCCTTTGGCTACAATACGGGCACGGTTCCATTTTCCTATGCCTTTGAATGGTTTATTCTGTATGGCTGGTATCAGGTCGTACAACGAAGCCAGCGTACGGTTTCCTTTTACACCTAATTTGGCATCGGGGTGTTTTTCGTCGTCCAATATCTGATATTCACAGCCGATAGCCGATCCTTCGCCTTTGTTCAGGTCGCAATCTACGTAATATTTGATACCGCTGTTGGCTCCTTCGGTAATCAGGAAATCTACTT
>CASGEW010000128.1 GCA_949300615.1 uncultured Bacteroidales bacterium | reverse complement strand
AAAGACAAGGGGGCGGGTGGCGATGGGCTCGGTGGGGTCCCAGACGTAGGATTGGGTGGGGACGAGGGTGGTGGCGTCAAGTTCGGCGATGCAGAGATAATCGCGATAGAGGAAACGCTTGTCAGAGACGATAGTATCGCCTTTGGTTTCGCGGTAAAGGGTGCGGCGACCCATGCGGTCGAAGGCCATCTCAATCACCGTGTCGCCGGATTGCCAACGGATGGGGCGGTTTTCGGCGTTGTAGGTTACCTGCCAAACGCCGGTAGAAGTCTGGATAAGGGTTTGGTTTCCGTCAGCGTCGTACTCCGGCACGAAGTCGTCAATCGCCGTGTATTGATTGAGGTTGTTGGCAGTGTAGGTTTTACCCTCGGCGGTCGTACGGTTTCCGATGTCATCGTAGGCATAGGAAACTTCATCTGCCGCGATTAATTCATCGCGGACGTTGTACCCGTACTGCTCGTCGTTGATAAAAACATAGCGACAACCAAGGAGGGCAGCTCCCCTCTTTGACTTCCATACACCTGTTCCCGCAAACATCATGCACCCATGTTATCACATACCGGAACTCGTAGTAAAGGGTATTCTTAACACTCTTCCCTTTGGCAAGTTGCACAATAGAGTGGTCAAGGGCTGGCAAGGAAAGGAAGGCCCCGATATGCCCCATCTACTACTGCCATCCCTACAGTGCTTGGGAGAAAGGCTCCATTGAACGCCACAACCGCCTCCTGCGCCTCTACTGCCCCAAATCCACCAACTTTTCCAAGTTAAGCCCTCGCGCGCTTAAACAGACCCATCGTCTCATCGTCCACTACCACAGACCCATCGTCTCATCGTCCACTACCCACACTCCCCCAAAAAGGTCTCCTAACCCATGCGTATGTTCCAAGTCTTCCCAAACGCACTGCGCAAATCAATTGACATTCTACAGTGTTGTTCCGGAATCATCCGCAACCTGTCCAACTTCACAACCGGGTGTCGTTGTTTCTCCATCCCCGCTTGTCGAGCTAACCTCTGTTGTGCTGGAAACTATACAATCCTCATCATCGGAATGAACATCACAATAGCAAGCGCAATATACGGCATCCACACCCTTGTTACCGCAAACCATCCCTTTTACATCGCAGCAAACACCTTGAGCACGTGTAACAACCGGTATTCCCATCAAAATGATAAATGCCCATAATAAGGATTTCATATTGTCAACTCCTACTCTCAATGTTATCCCACCATAACCTAGTCACGTACCCTCTGCTTCCAAAGAAGCATCAGCTTTTTCTGTTCCTCTATATCCTTAACAATAATAGGTTTCAATCCCTCTTTTGAATAATATCCCCATGTTGTTCTGGGATGATAATAATCAACCTTGTCAATGGAGTCCATCTGACCGTTCGGGTCGGTCAGGCTGAATAAAAACTTTTTCTCATCCATCGCTTTTTGCAACATGTTATTCCATGTCCGCCCATATTTTACCGCCTGAACCAAAATTTGATTCAATACCTGAACCCGTGCCGGATGATCCTTCTGTAATTCTTTTTCGGCCTTTAATCCTAAAAAGAACGTCTTTAAAGACTTCTGTGCCCGCCTATATTGAATTTTACGCAAAGCATCCGCAACAATCGCGGCACGTTTTTCAAAATTGGAGCTTCCTTGAATATAATACAGGGTCGGCACCACTTTCATCCCGCTACAGCTGGCAATCGGGGAGCCGCCGTTGTCTTTTAATGTTCCTTTAGGCGTCTTGGCTAACTCTCCCCTAATGGCTCTTCCATGGTTCATTAAATCAGTATAAGCATACGATTTCCATTCGCGCCCGACTTCTAAATCACATACGTTGTAAACAGGATACCCTAACCGTTTCTGCAGATCTATTTTGTTTTGATCAATTAACTTTTCCGGCACTTTGTCCAATTGTGCCCCTGTCAACAGGTATTTTTCCGGAATAACCTGCCCAATAAAATCTGCATAACACCAAAATAAATTCAAATCCGGCTTATAAAACGGAATCTCCCCTATATACGACAGGTTTTCATTCACAACGGAAAGTAACTGGGTTGTATAGGCTTTGTCTTCTTCGGATAAACCTGCCGTCGCGGTCTCCGGTAACGTAATCAACGGCTTCATGTCCGGTTTAGGCTCAAATACAGCCAACATATCATACGGCCAAATATTGTGTAAATAAATACAGGCAGACCACTTAACACGCGGACGCACCGTCATAGTCATATCCGGACTGGAATAAATACAGACGACATCCCGTTTTTGCCGATTAGCTTCCGTCGGAAAATAATAATTCTTTTTATTTGAAGTAATCAAAGGTCTATACAAACCAGGAACAGTAAAACCAAAAGGATTTTTTTCAATAAGTTCTTGGATAATCGGCGCATCATATCGACTGTCGGCTCTCTGATCCGCAAGTAAGGCTACTCCTTCGAAAAAACCTCTGTTTTTCTGATGTTCCTCTTCTGTTCCTTTTCCCAAAACATTTATCTGATCCTGTGGGGGCGGGGTATACCGTGAATCAAGCACCCATCTGCCAAAAGGAGTCGCACTCACTTTAGAACCACTCATCGTCAAAGCTGCCAAAGCCCACCACATCGTTTGTTTCATCCACCGCATCATATCATTCCTCCTAAACCTATCCTTGCCAAATCCTCTTACTCAGTGCGTACGATACCAAACTTTCGTTGCCGTTTACAAGCAAAATAGGTCGGGAACGGCAAGTTGAATCGTCCACAATGGTGTTGCACACTTGTAGGACCGAAGCGAAGGAAGTGGAAAGATGGGCGGACCTTGGGCAAACCAAAACAGGAGGAGGGGCGTAGCCCGTCCTCCTGTCCCCCGGAGGGGGCGCCCCCTAGGGGGCGGCGCGGCCCAAAGACAAAAACGCCGTCGGCCTTTCTTGGCACACTCTGTGCCACACACAAAGAAGGAGCCGACGGTGTGCAACAGCGTATCATTTCTTCTCGCAGGCAGCAACGAACGCAAGAATCGTGCATTCGCAAAAACGGGAAAGCTGACGTGAAGGCGTGCATCAGGTATTGAAACATGTATCGGAAATCCGTTGCCAGACCCTCTGTCCGAGCGTTCGCGCGAATGATCGGGGAGAAACCCTCAACCGTGAGATACATCCTCAAAAAAGGAAC
>CASGEW010000127.1 GCA_949300615.1 uncultured Bacteroidales bacterium | reverse complement strand
GAGGCTATCTTGTTTAACGACACCTTTTTCAACAACATCGCTTTTGGAGTGGAAAATGCCACCATGGAGCAAGTGATGGAGGCGGCCAGGATAGCGAATGCTCACGACTTTATCATGGCTACGGACGAGGGTTATCAAACCAATATCGGCGATAGAGGATGTAAGCTCTCGGGTGGCCAGCGGCAACGAATCAGCATTGCGCGTGCTATTTTAAAGAATCCTCCTATTCTGATACTGGATGAAGCTACGTCGGCACTCGATACCGAATCGGAAAAACTGGTACAGGATGCCCTCGACAAGTTGATGCAAAATAGAACTACTATTGTAATAGCTCATCGCCTTTCGACGATCAGAAATGCCGATTTGATTTGTGTGATGCACGAGGGAGAGATTGTCGAGCGCGGACGGCACGACGAGTTGATCGCGCTGAACCGTTATTATAAACGGTTGGTGGATATGCAGAAATTCTGATAAAATAAAATTAGGAAATATGAAGACTCTTTTTACTGCATTGCTGGGCACGGTTTGTCTGGCGATATTGACTTCTTGTTCGGGTAACGGGCAAAAGGATTACCTCAGTTATGTGGATCCGTTTATCGGGACCGGAGAGCACGGCCATGTCTTTTTGGGGGCAAGCGTGCCTTTCGGGACGATACAGGCCGGCCCGCAGAATATCCATAAGGGATGGGACTGGTGCTCGGGTTATCACTATTCGGACAGCATTATCATCGGTTTCTCCCATACGCATCTGAGCGGTACGGGATGTGCCGATCTGGGCGATATTTTGTTGATGCCTTATGTGGGAGAGATTCGTACCCGGAGGGGCGAACAGAATGACATCTCGAACAGTTGTTCCTCTTATTACAAACATGAAAAGGAACAATGTAGTCCCGATTATTATGCATTGACGATGGAAAACGGCGTTAAGGCAGAATTGACCGCTTCGGGACATGTGGCCATGCATCGATATACGTTCCCGGATAAAGAGGCTCCCCGGGTGTTGCTGAACTTGCAAGAGGGAAATGGCGACAGGGCCTCGGATACCTATATGCGCCTTGCCGATAAGTACACGGTAGAGGGGTATCGCGTGTCGAACGGGTGGTCGCCGAAACACCAGGTGCATTTTACCGTGAAGAGTAAAACTCCAATTAGCGAACTGCTGGTGTTTGACGAGGATAAACCTGCGGGTTCCGATTCGATTCGGGGTAAGGCGGCAAAAGGAGTCCTGTTGTTTGAGGGAGACCCCCGGGAGGTAGTGCTGAAAGTAGCTATCTCGTCGGTGAGCGCAGCTAATGCAGCGTTGAACATGGAGAGTGAAGTGCCTCATTGGAATTTTGATAAAGTCCGTCGCCAGGCTCGTGAGTTGTGGAACAGCGAACTGGCAAAGGTGGATGTTTCTACTCCCGATGAAAATAAAAAGAAGATATTCTATACCGCCCTTTATCATGCTTTTATAGCACCTACGGTCTATGCCGACGTGAATGGCGAGTTCAGGGGGCACAACGATAAGATTTATAAGGCCGATTGGGTGAACTACTCTACCTTCTCGCTGTGGGATACGTATCGTACGCTTAATCCGCTCTTTACGATTATCCAACCGGAACGGGTATCGGACATGGTTAACTCCATGTTGAGTATTTACGACCAACAGGGACGCCTGCCGATATGGCCGTTGGTAGGAGGAGAAACGAACCAGATGCCCGGGTACAGCTCGATACCGGTGATAACCGATGCATACCTGAAAGGGTTCGATGGATTCGATGCCGAACGGGCCTTTGCTGCCTGCAAGTCTTCGGCCGAAAATCCGACTCACGACGGTATCGCTTATGTATTGAGCCAAGAATATATTCCTTGCGATAAGGTGGGAGAAGCTACTTCCAAAGCCATGGAATATGCCGTAGGAGACTGGGGTATTGCGGCTATGGCCAAGAAAATGGGGAAAACCGACGAGGCAGAACTCTTTGCTAAACGGGGTCGCTATTATGCCCATTACGTGGATACGACCATCGGTTTTGTCCGCCCTAAAAACGCCGACGGAAGCTGGTTGGCCGGTTATGATCCGTTTAATGCCGTACACGGTGGTCAAGGCTATTTTTGCGAAGGTACGGGCTGGCAATATACTTTCTTTGTTCCCCAACATCCCGAAGGTTTGATCGAACTGCTGGGCGGTGATGAACGTTTCGTGCAGAAACTGGATTCACTTTTTGCCGCAGAAGGTGATATGGGTGAGTTTGCCTCGCCCGATATCAGCGGATTGATTGGTCAGTATGCCCACGGAAATGAACCGAGCCACCATATTATATATATGTATGCCTATGCCGGACAACAGTGGAAAGCGGCCGAAAAGGTACGTTATGTACAGAACCATTTCTATACCTCCAAACCCGAAGGTATTATCGGTAACGAGGACTGCGGGCAGATGTCGGCTTGGCATATCCTGTCTGCTTTCGGGTTTTACCAGGTAAATCCATCGAACGGGGTATTCGTATTCGGTTCTCCTCAGTTTGACAGTGCCGTTATCCAACTGCCCGAAGGAAAACAGTTTACTATTCTGGCTCAAAACAACACTCCCGAAAATATGTATATACAATCGG
>CASGEW010000126.1 GCA_949300615.1 uncultured Bacteroidales bacterium | reverse complement strand
GACTATTCTTAGTTGTTTTGCCATTTCTCCACCCCACAAATGAATTAAACGAGCCTGGATGGTTGCCCCCATGTTAGAACTGATCTCTTCGAGAAACGTCTTTTTAGGAGGATATTCTACGGTCTTGAATTGATACAGGTCGTTCTTTTGTGCTATCCACGCAATGGCCGAAGAGAGACCTCCCAGCTCATCTACCAGCCCCAACTGCTGGGCGTCAGCCCCGGTCCATACCCGCCCTTCGGCTATTTTGGCAATAGAGTCCGGCGAAATTCTCCTTCCCCAGGCACAACGTTCTATGAATTGGCGGTATCCGTTTTCAATCTCTTTCTGGAAAAAGGCTTTTTCTGCTTCGGTCATTTTTCGGTGTAACGAAGGGAAAGAACCGTATTTATTGGTTTTTACTTCGTCGAATGTAAATCCTATTTTCTCTGTCAATAACTCTTCTGCTTCCGGAATGATGCCGAAAATGCCGATAGAACCGGTTAATGTAGTGGGCTGTGCAAAAATCCGGTCCGAGTTGCTGGCAATGTAATATCCCCCGGATGCAGCGTAGTCGCTCATCGAGGAGACAACATCTTTTTCTGCTTTCAATCGTTCGATGGCAGCCCAGATTTGTTCCGATCCGAACAAACTGCCTCCCGGCGAGTTGATACGTAAAACCACCCCTTTAATATCCGGATCTTTCCGAATCTCATCCAATATGGATACGATCTCTTGCGAATTTATGTTCTCTTCATCGTCCATTCCGTCTATTTCTCCGGTTGCGTAAACGATAGCTATTTCATTTTCCCCGCTTTCTTCATAATACCCTAAATCATTCTCTATCGAAATCATATCGGAGAGCGTTGCCACGTTCAACTCTTCGTCCGGATGGGTAAACGTTAGAAATTTGAGCCGGTCTTCTATTTGAGCTTGATATGCCAATTGGTCCACCAATCGCGTTGATACGCTTTTGTCGGCCGGTTGAAAAATAAATAAGGAGTCGGCATATTGATTTAAGGTATCTACCGGAATGTTACGAGTATCGGAGATTCCTGTTAAAACACTGTTCCAGATAGACGAAATATATTGTTGCGTTTGTTCCCGGTTGGCATCGCTCATCTGGGTATTGATAAACGGTTCGATGGCCGATTTGAACGTCCCCACCCGGAATACCTGTATGCCGATTCCTAATTTATCAAGAACATCTTTATAAAAGATGTGTTCCGAGGAGATACCCGACAAGTCGATACGTCCCATCGGGTTTAAAAAGATTTCATCCGCAATCGACGCTAAAAAATATTCACTCTGGTAAAAGTTGTCGGCATAGCAGACCACAAATTTACCCATCTGCTTGAAGTCGGCTAATTCGTTTCTGATCTCTGTCAATGAGGCGTACCCGGCCGACAATCCATCTAATTTCAGGTATATGCCGTCGATATTGGGGTTGTCTTTGGCCTCCCGGATAGCCAGTAAAACATCGTCCAGACCCAATACATCGCTATCTTCACCCCACAATAGTTTGTAAAAATTATAGTGGGAGCGTTCTTCCAATTCTCCGCACAATTCCAATTTAAATACCGTATGGGGTCGTGGCGTATAAGCTATATCGGAAAAAGCCGCTATCCCTGACAATATCATAAAGGCCAGTTTCCCCAATACAAGGATGGCAATAACGACTCCCAAGGCACAAGCCAATGCTGTTTTTAAAAAAGTTTTCATCGTAAATTCTGGAATACCATTTTTTGACTAACCTGCATATATCCCGCAAAATACATAATTCACAAGCAAATATACACATCTTTTACCAAAATCTGCCAAAAAACAGAAAATAACCTTGTAGAAAGAGTTTTATGCTTGAAAACAAAAGAACAAAACATATTCCCAGAATGTTCTTATTAATAACAATAATAAAAGAGATTGAATTATGAAATTATCGTATCTATTTTTAGCCGCCGGATTTGAAGAAATCGAGGCTGTAACCGTTGTAGATGTGTTGCGTAGAGCAGGCATAAATATTAAAACCGTATCCATGACAGGAGGATTAGAGGTATCCGGAGAACATGGTATGGTGTTATTGGCCGATCTTACCTATGAAGGCACAACATTCGACGATGCCGATTTCTTTATTTTACCCGGAGGGACCGAGGGAACTCGAAACCTTTTTTATAACGATGACTTTAAGATGACTCTTTTGGATCATTATAATAAAGGGAAAAAGATTGCAGCTATTGGAGAAAGTCCCTCTCTTCTGGGAGAATTGAATATGTTGACCGATAAAAACGCTACCTGTACAGCCGGTCTGGAAAAATTTTTGAACGGAGCTACCTATACTGCCATGCCGATAGAGATACAAGATAACATATTGACGGGAAAAGGTCCCGAAGCGGCCATGAAATTTGCCGTCTCAATAGTCTCCATGTTGTTGGGAAAAGATGCCGCAGACAAGGTCTCAAAGGAACTTCTCCTGATTCTGGATTAGATATAGGCAGATAATAAGGAATAACGAGACTTTCACTACGAAAGGACTCGTTGTCTTTTCTAAAAAAATAATTCGTTGAAAGATTAACGCTATCTCTTGTCTTGTAATGACATAACACAAATTTACGTTATGATATAACAAAAAAAAG
>CASGEW010000125.1 GCA_949300615.1 uncultured Bacteroidales bacterium | reverse complement strand
TCCCGTACTGTTGTTTTTTATTTTCAGTAAAGGTACGATTATTCTTTTGATGAAAAAATATATCGTTTCATTATATAACACAAAGGGCAACCATGAAGGTTGCCCTTTGTAAAAGATATTAAATATCAGAGTAGTTACCCGCACTTGGAGGTGCCGCAGGATGTGCAAATCAAACATCCTTCTTGGTAAACAAGTGTTTCTTGTCCGCAGTTGGGGCAGGTCTGTCCACTGGCTTTCGTCCCGTTGGGAAGATATTTCTTCAACGCTCTTTCTACCCCGTTTTTCCACGTGTTGATGGATTCACTATCCAGTTCGAGGGTAGAAACCAATTTCATTACCTGGTCGATAGGCATTCCGTACCGGAGTACACCTGAAATCAGTTTTGCATAGTTCCAGAATTCTGGATTGAATTTGTCGGAAAGACCCTCTATTGTAATTTTGTATCCGCGTTTGTTTTGATACTGGAAATCATAGCGTTTGTTGCCGTTTTCATCTATTGCCTTGATGATTTTTCCTTTTGTGATACTTTTGGGTATCAGGATACCGTCTTCATCGTCGGCGAGACCAGTGAAAATTTCATACGGATTTCCATTTTTTCTCAATCCGATAAAGGCAATCCATTTCTCTTTGTTGTTTTGGAAACGCACGATGTCGGCTTCCAGCTCTTTGGGCCGAACCGTATCGGTAACTTCCGGCTCTTCTTTTTTCTCTTTTTTGGCAGAAATCAGTACACCTGAACGCGAACCGTCTCGATACACGGTACATCCTTTGCATCCGCTTTTCCAAGCTTCTACGTATAGGTTGTTTACCAACTCTTCACTGACGTCAGCCGGAAGGTTGATGGTTACACTGATCGAGTGGTCCACCCATTTTTGGACGCGGCCTTGCATCTTGACTTTTTGCAACCAATCCACATCGTTCGATGCGGCTTTATAATAGGGCGATTTTTCTATCAAACGGTCCAATTCTTCTTGGGTATAGTGGTCTTGTATCTGGTATCCGTTTGTTTTCATCCACGTTAAGAATTTGTGGTGGAAGACGACATATTCTTCAAAAGCGTCGCCCATTTCATCGACAAAATCCACGTGAGCCTGGCTGTCGTTGGGGTTTACTTTGCGGCGGCGTTTATAAACGGGCATAAATACCGGTTCTATTCCCGAGGTTGTTTGGGTCATCAAACTGGTTGTTCCTGTCGGAGCAATCGTGAGACAGGCGATGTTGCGTCGTCCATATTGTACCATGTTCTGGTATAGTTCCGGATCTGCCTCGCGTAACCGCTTGATAAACGGATTGTTCTCTTCTCTTTTAGCATCGTAAATTTCAAATGCCCCACGTTCTTTGGCCATTTGTACGGAGGAAGCGTATGCCGTCAGGGCAAGCGTTCGGTGAACTTTCTCGGAAAAATCCGTAGCCTGTTCCGTCCCGTATTGTAAACCGAGTGCGGCCAGCATATCGCCTTCTGCCGTTGTTCCCACTCCGGTACGGCGACCTTTCAATGTTTTTGTTTGTATTTTGTTCCAGAGGTATTTTTCTGTTTGTTTTATCTCTCCTGACTCGGGGTCTGATTGAACTTTTTCAAGGATTTTGTCGATTTTTTCCATCTCCAAGTCGATGATGTCGTCCATAATCCGTTGAGCCAACGTGATATGTTTTTTGAACAATTCAAAGTTGAACGATGCCTCTTTGGTAAAAGGTTTTTCTACGTATGAGTAGAGGTTGACAGCCAATAACCGACAACTGTCGTAGGGACACAAGGGAATTTCTCCACACGGGTTTGTCGATACGGTACGGAATCCCAGATCGGCATAACAGTCGGGGACGGATTCCCGAATGATGGTATCCCAGAACAATACTCCCGGTTCTGCTGATTTCCAAGCATTATGAACGATTTTTTGCCACAAAGCCTGAGCGTTGATCTCTTTGGTTACAAAAGGATTGGCCGAATCGATCGGATATTGCTGTTTGTACGGTTGCCCGTTGATGGCGGCTTGCATAAATTCGTCGTCGATTTTTACAGACACATTGGCTCCGGTTACTTTCCCTTCGCTCATTTTAGCATCTATAAACGATTCTGAATCGGGATGTTTAATGGAAACACTTAACATCAAGGCTCCACGTCTTCCGTCTTGGGCAACTTCGCGGGTAGAATTGGAGTAACGTTCCATGAAGGGCACCAATCCGGTAGATGTCAGAGCTGAATTTTTTACCGGAGAACCTTTGGGACGTATGTGAGAAAGGTCGTGTCCTACGCCTCCGCGCCGTTTCATCAGCTGTACCTGCTCTTCGTCTATCTTGATGATAGCTCCGTAAGAGTCGGCTGAACCATCCATACCGATAACAAAACAGTTGGAGAGGGAACCTATTTGGAAATTATTGCCGATTCCGCTCATCGGGCTGCCTTGCGGTACGATGTATTTGAAATGGTCAAATAACTCCATTAATTTTTCTACGCTTAGCGGATTGGGATATTTATTTTCGATCCGTGCTATTTCTTTGGCTAAACGCAGGTGCATATCGTGCGGATTTTTTTCATAAATATTCCCGAACGAGTCTTTTAACGCATACTTGTTTACCCATACCCTTGCAGCCAATTCATCGCCTCCGAAATATTCCAGGGATGATTGGTAAGCTTCGTCGTAAGAATAATGTTTTGTTTCCACGTCTTTTTATTTTTTTTCTTTAATTTGTTATTCTGGTTAATTTTAGATTTGGAGGTCTGAATAAAATTTGACTTTGCAATGTTAGATATTTTGTATTGGTTGTGCAAATGAAAAAATAGAAAGTTATCAACAGCTAACAAAGTT
>CASGEW010000124.1 GCA_949300615.1 uncultured Bacteroidales bacterium | reverse complement strand
GTAGATCCTTATGTAGAAAAAGGGAATCCGGAAAGCGGACTACTGTGGGGTATATCCGATGCAAAACTGGCAGAAAAGGGAAGTGGTGACAAAATGGTACAAGCCTATAACTTCCGTATCTGTCTGACAGATGTTTCCGAAAACAGTATCCCCATTGCCCGTCCGGCAGATTATGACTCGACTAAATATGAATTGTTGCTGCGCCTGATAGAGGCTAAAAAAAATAGTAGCCTCTATTCTCACCTGCAATTCGTACATATGCCTAACCGAAAAACAGACATCAACAACAACGGCGGATTCTCGACCGACATGATCGGGATGAACCATCATTTTGTAGAAGCATCATACCGCGAACGCGAAAAAATCATTGAAGCCCACAAAAGTTACACACTCGGGTTGTTGTGGTTTCTGGGCAACGATACGCGTGTACCCGAAAAAATACGAAAAGAGATGCTAAGATGGAGATTGCCCAAAGATGAATACGTTGAATACGATAATTGGACGCCCCAACTCTATATCCGCGAAGCACGCCGCATGGTTGGCGAATATGTAGCGACACAGGCGAACTGCGAAAATCGGGAAACAGTAGATGATGGTATTGGTATGGCAGCCTATACCATGGATTCGCATAACTGCCAGCGAGTTGTTATCGAGAAAAACGGAGTAGCAATGGTAAAGAATGAAGGAGATGTACAGATTCATGGTGGACTCCCCTACGACATCTCGTACCGCTCCATCACCCCCAAACGCGAAGAGTGTACCAACCTGCTGGTTCCGGTATGCCTGTCGGCCAGCCATATTGCCTACGGTTCTATCCGGATGGAACCTGTCTTCATGTTACTGGCGCAAAGCGCCGCCAAGGCGGCCTGTCTGGCGATTGATAAGGGCACA
This sequence comes from uncultured Bacteroidales bacterium, assembly GCA_949300615.1. Lineage (GTDB taxonomy): Bacteria > Bacteroidota > Bacteroidia > Bacteroidales > CHK158-818 > Gallibacteroides. Next base: position 2,013 of record CASGEW010000124.1, on the reverse strand, counting down.
AAGGTACAGGAGGTGGATGTAAAAGAGATTCAACGTATGTACCAGGAAGACCCCTTGTTGGACGGATCTACTCCGGATATTCTGGTAGATGACATTGATATTGAACTGAATGAAGCTGATGGATGGCATCGCATACAGGCCGGGAATGGATACGGGCGTTCTTATATCCTGCTTAATCCGACGTCCAGTAAGAAACGCTTACGTTTCCCGTTTGAGGTAAAAGAAGAGGGACGCTATACGGTATATACCTATTATATTCGCCGTGGCGAATCGTCGAAAGTAACGGAAATTATCGTGGGTAACGGCAAGGAGGAAGAGAAGGTAAAACTCGATGCCAAAACCATTACCGTAAAAGGCCAAACCTCCGGTGAGTGGGTACCTCTGGGCGAATACGACTTTCAGGCCGGCGATAAATGTTATGTAGATTTTACAAACAACGGAGAGGTAACCGGACAAATCTGTGCCGATGCCATACTTGCGGTAAAAAACAGATAGCATACCCTTTGTCGAAAAGGATTCATGGAAGGATTCTAAAACACATAAAGAAGAATCGAGGTAAAATAATTCAAAATAACCCCTGAAAAAATTAAATTTTTTCAGGGGTTATTTTAAATACAAGTTCAGATATATGTACTATGGTCTATTTGCAGGTAACCACGGCAATATAAGGATTATCCTCTTCGTTCGCCTCGCCTACCAAATCGAGCCACTCTTTCATAAAATCCAGATTCTTTATCTCTCTATTATTTAATAGATTGCGTATCTGAACGATACCTTCCGGATCAATGTGAAAATAAATCTTTTTCCCTTGTACCGCATACACCTTTGGAAAAGTAGCACACATATTGCCTATATCCTTCACTATATTCGGAGTTACATATTGTTTTTTCGTATCACGATTATAAATACAGGTATAAGGGACTCCTTTATAGTTGAACATAAACGTGATAATGTGGTCGGAAATTTTAAAATTGGAGACGTCCGAACAATATTTTTTGGCCTTTTCATTATTAGCTGTCATATAGTCTATCGGAATATCTTTGGGTAATTTCAAGCTGCCGAAATCGACATACAAAAATGGTTTGATATCGCCGCCTACCGCTTCAAAAATGGTGTCGTTGTAGTACCGTTCCCAATACACCGTACCGTCGTCCATATTTTTGGAGAGGTGAGAGTTGCGATGTGTGGGGGGAGTTGAGAATCCCGGAATATCTACTTCCTTCATATATTCTCGGTAAGATTGTCCGTTAATATCGAAACTAATATAGCAACCGCCATAGCACTTTATCAGCGTATCTCCTTTTATGGCAAAATTTGTATGAAAATCGGTGTTCATTTTTGGAATATCGGAGAGATACCTTCCCTCCATGTCGTAGACCATTACGCCACTTGCGTCTAAGAATATTTTACCACTGTCGATATCTATGTCATCTACCGAAAAATATTCGCCGGGGCCTCTTCCTTTTTTACCCACCTGACAAAGAAGTTTCCCGTCGGGGGCATACAGTTGTAAGGAGAAACAGCGTTCGACATCTCGGATAAGGAGATTCCCGTTTTTATCGACCACCAACTGTTCAATACCGTTAAGCACCGAATCATTGGCCAGTTTAATAACCTCGACTTTTTCCGCAAAATCCGACAATCTAAGAAGCTCCTCAACGGGTCGCACTTTCAAAGTTAAATAATCGGAAGAGCTTTTTTTACATCCGGTTCCGCAGCATAATAATGTGATAGCCGCTACAAGGATTGCACCAAAATTTGTTTTTTTCATACGTATTTATATTATAAAGGTCAACTATTTTTTAAGAACTTATTCTTTTTTATTTTTCGAGAAAAGGCAATACCCACTCATAAAAGTCCTTTTTATTAAAGAAATAGAGAATTCTTTTGTTTTTATACAAACAAAGTATATATGATAAAATTATAATATCAAATATAAATAAATCAAAATTATAACTACAAATAAAATCTTAGAAAATTTTAAATATATTATATTTCATGCGAAATTGTCGG
>CASGEW010000123.1 GCA_949300615.1 uncultured Bacteroidales bacterium | reverse complement strand
GAACTCTTTTCGGAAACGAAAAAATACGTAGAGTTACAAAAAAGGCTATTTAAGCTCGAAAGTGTCGAGAAAGCGGGTATCCTGTTTTCTGCCCTGATATTCTTGATACTGGCGATAGTCCTTTGTGCGGGATTGGGATTTTACCTGATGTTCACCATAGCCTACCTGCTTGAACCGGCAATGGGGCTCATGTGGAGTTTCTTGCTTATAAGCGGATTTTACCTGTTGTTGATCATTATCCTGTTTCTTTTTAAAAAGAAACTGATTATCAACCCGATTATCCGTTTCTTATCACGACTCTTTTTAAATGAAAACGACATTTCCTGATATGGCCATGAACACCCCACAACCTCAAAAAGAAATTACCCTGTCGTTAGAAGAGATCGCTTTGCAAAAAGCCTTGGTAAAAAAGGAAATAGCCGACCAGAAAAAAAGAGTGTCTGCTGCGGCACGGCGTGTTACCGCACCATTCGTACAAAAAAGCGAACGTATCGGATTCTTCTCCCGCACATTGGGTACGGGTATTACCATCATGCAAGGCGTTTTCTTCGGAATAAAAATGTTACGAAAAATCCGGGCGTTTTTGAAATAATAAAAACCGGATACCTCAGACAACCCGATTACAATCCTAATTCCACCTGAAAACGAACCTCCCAACGATTATACTCTTTCATGGCATTGGTACGATAGTTGTACGAAGCATCGGCCTGGACTTTCAAACTGTGTCCGATCAGGTATTTAGTTACCCCGAAAGTAGATTGATTAAACGTGTCATAACCGGCCAACGGACGTACCTCCCGGTCGGGTAACAAGGTTGAATTACGCAAAGCCAACTCCCAATTGGAGGGCAAGATATAGCTTGTCTGTACATTCACGCCCTTTCCGGCATACACAAACTGTCCGGTTTCGGCATCGAGAACCGGATCGCTGCAAGCTCGTCCCATCACATCGGTATAAAAGGCAAATCCTCGGTATTTGAGAATAAAATCAAAAAAATACGACGATAACGACCGTTTCGTGCCCTCGGGCATACGGGCCCCGTTTTGCCCTTGTACGCGCAAGGCTCGGTGATTGTAACTGTATGTACCGGCCAACAGCATCTTTACGGTTTGTTCCCGCTCGAAATCGCCCTCAATAATCTCTCCGTAAGATTTGAACCGTCCCAACGGGAACAATTCGATCCGTCCGGTATAGGCCAACCCGCTATTTTCAGATGTCACCCAGTTGCGCCCCTCGCCCAACGTTACAGAACCTTTGGCCGAGAAATGGAAATCTCCGGCTACCGGTTTATGATATTCTCCAAAGAAACCGAAATCCCGATCCAGATTGAACTCGCTGTTTACGATGGAGCGATCCACGAACTGCAAGGCACTGGATGAATTGACACGCGCCCTGTTGGCCTTGATTTTTGTCTGCCCAAACCCGATGTTCCAAGTAGAAGAGGGTATGTAATATACCATTGCATCGCGTATGATATTGTTACTGCCATTAGGCAACACCTTCGTGTCGTAAGGAGAAAAACCCAACTGTATGGAATAGGTCAGCTTGGGTGAATATATGTATCCGTCGAAACGCAGACGCAAACGTTTTACCTGGGCTTCTGTTTTCGTTACTTTAAAATCTTTATCCATGTTAAGACCTACCATGTTCTGCATCCGGAAACGCATAGTCATGCTGTAACTCTTGTTTTTGGGCTGAAAGGTGATACCCCGTCCCACCTCGATATTGGGCATATTGCGTACTTTCTCTACCCACTCGTCCGACAAGCCCGTATGGACAGAATCCCATTTCAAAAAGCTCTCATTTTGGGCAGATGCTCCTATCGGGATACAAGCCCAGAACAACAGTCCGATAAAACTCTTTCTCATCTCTATGCTAAAATTTATCTCTTTGCTGAAAGGCTACCGGACTTACACAGGCGGATGAGCGGTTATTTTACACCGTACAAACGCTCGCGCAGGACTTTCACCTTTTCGTCGGTAATGTAATCGTCATAATCCATCATCTTATCGATGATTCCATTCGGTGTCAATTCGATAATCCGGTTACAAACGGTTTGAATGAACTCGTGGTCGTGCGAAGCCAGCAATACGTTTCCCTTAAAAACCTTCAAGGTATTGTTGAACGCCTGTATCGACTCCAAATCCAGGTGGTTGGTAGGCGAATCCAACACCATCGTGTTGGCATTACGCAACATCATGCGGGCAATCATACATCGCATCTTCTCCCCTCCGGACAACACACTGGCGCTCTTTTGCAGCTCTTCTCCGGAAAACAGCATTTTCCCCAGAAATCCTTTCAGGTAAAGTTCGCTGGTATCGTCCGAAAACTGAGCCAACCAATCGACCAGATTCAAATCCGTATTAAAGAACGACGTATTATCGATGGGCAAATAGGCCGTAGTGATGGTTTGTCCCCATTCAAACGTCCCTTCGTCGGCCTTATCGCAACCGCAAATAATGTCGAACAAAGCAGACATCGCACGCGGATCGCGCGACAGGAACACGATCTTATCATCTTTCTCAACCGAAAAATTGACATCCTTGAAAAGCAACGTGCCCTCTACCGATTTGGTAAGACCTTTTACCTCCAATATTTTATTTCCCGGCTCACGCGAAGGGGTAAAAATAATTCCCGGATAACGGCGCGATGAGATCCATAACCCTTGGGCAGTTCCTGATTATGCTTGATATAGTTGCCCGCTCGCTGCGAGGGAATATCTTGGTAAAGGCTGCCGCCAAAAGCCACGTTCAGCAGCTGTAAGCCCCGACAGATCCCTAAGATAGGGACATTCTGGTCGGTGGCCAACTTAATAAGTTTCAGCTCATACAGATCTCTCGTGGGATCTACCTCGCCCAACTCCTGCCGAGGCTCTTCCCCGTACCAAAGCGGATTCACGTCGGCCCCACCGACCAGCACAAGGCCGTCTAAATGGGAGACAACCGAACGGAGCACCTCTCCATCCGTCACGGCCGGGACAATCACCGG
>CASGEW010000122.1 GCA_949300615.1 uncultured Bacteroidales bacterium | reverse complement strand
TTGGTTTTGTGCTTATTGGCAAAAATAACGATAAATAGCTTCTTTTCCCTCTTTTTAAATGTTCTTTTTTTCCATGGTCTCTTCTATCCATCCCACTACGGCGATAATCAGCCAGGTGGTGATGGAGATAATGACCAAAAGGGCAGCCCAGTATCGGGAAATCAAATCGAACGAGGTCATCAGTCCTACTCCGGCAGGAACGAAAAACAGGGCCATATTTTGTGTCAGGACTTTTGCTACCGGCTGTACGCTTTGCGGATGAACCCATTTGGCCATTAACGCTAAAAACAGAAGAACCATACCGCAGACGCTTCCAGGAATCCATCCATTTATCAGGAAGCTGAGGCACTCTCCTAAGAAATAAAACAGAAAGATAAGGGTTACGCTTTTAATCATCGTTGCTCAGTTTAATTTGTAATGTTCGTTATTGTTTGAAATGTATCCTTCGTCGCAAAGAAATCGCAAAACATCTACGATCTGTTGTTCGGGATAAGTCAACTTGTCGATGATCTCCTCCAAGGTGACCGATTGTTTCCCGATGATATTTCGGATTTCTTGTTCTATTTGCCTGAAAGTTTGGTTTATGGATGTCTCTTTTGCTTTTTGGATACAAATGTCGCAGGTACCGCATTCGCGCGTTTTTTCTCCAAAATAGTTCAATAAGATTTGGGTACGGCATATTTGTTCGCTGTCGGCGTAGGCGAGCATGCTGTTGATTCGGTGTTCCATACGGGCCTTACGCTCTTCATAAACCTCTTTGGGTATCGAAATCTGGGAAATATCTATCCGCCGTTGGGGAAAGTATATCATCGGAATTCTTTTTCGGGGGATGTAGTGCAGGATTCCCCGTTTTGAGAGGAAGATCAACCGGGCATACACCTCGTCGTGCGAGAGTCCGCTGCGCTGTATCAGGAGCTCTTCGTTGATGAAGACGTAATCGGCAAATAATCCGGTGTACGATCGCAACAGAGTTTGTAGCAGTTGTTCTGTTTGAGGATCGGTCTCCTCCATTTTGTAGAGCTCCTCGCGGGCAACGGTCATCATTACACGCGATGCCATATTCGGGTCTTCGATATATTCTACGTAATGCGATTGTTCCAATAGTTTTATGGCGTGGTAGGTTGGTAATACGGGGAGTTTAAAGTGTTGGCAGAAGAGCTCTAAATTAAAATCGTACGTACATCCGCTCCCGTATCCTTCTGCTACTTGCAGGTGGTTGCACAGTGCTTCGTACACCCGTTTGATGAAATCCCTCTCCGGGAAACTGTCAGTAATTCTCTTGTGCAGTTTGGCCTTATCTGCCTTGGCATATAACGTTACGGCATACGCTTTTTTCTCGTCCCGTCCGGCCCGTCCGGCCTCTTGATAATATTCCTCGGGCGAGTTGGGTAGGTCTACGTGTACGACCACCCGTACATCGGGTTTGTCTATCCCCATTCCGAAGGCATTGGTTGCCACCATTACGCGACATTGGTCGTTTTTCCACCTATTTTGGCGTTCATTTTTTATTTCCGTAGCAAGGCCTGCATGGTAAAACGATGCCGAGATATTGTTTTGTATCAGTTCCTCACAAATCTCTTTGGTCTTTTTTCGGCTGCGAACATATACGATGGCACTACCCGGAACCCGGTTCAATATGTGAATAAGCTGGGCCATTTTGTTTTCTCCTCGTTTGACGATATATACCAGGTTGGGGCGGTGGAAACTTTTTTGAAAGACATTCTCTTCCTTAAACAGCAGTTGTTTTTGGATATCCTTGATCGCTTCGTTCGTAGCGGTGGCGGTCAAAGCCAATACCGGTACCTGGGGGATTAGGTGCCGTATCTGTGCAATTTGCAGGTACGAAGGGCGGAAGTCATATCCCCATTGAGAGATGCAATGGGCTTCATCCACCACTAAGAGAGAAATTTCCATGGCCCTTAGTTTGGATTGGAATAGTTCGGTTCCCAATCTTTCGGGAGAGACGTACAGGAATTTGTATTTCCCATATATACAGTTGTCCAGAGCTGTCATCATCTCCCGGCGCGACATACCGGAATAGATGCAGGTGGCTTTGATTTTCAGTCGACGAAGACCGTCTACCTGGTCTTTCATCAGGGATATGAGGGGGGTAATCACCAGACACGTGCCTTCTTGTGCCAGGGCCGGTACTTGAAATGTAATGGATTTTCCGCCGCCCGTAGGCATGAGCCCGAGCGTATCTTTTTTAGCCAGAACAGATCGTATAATATCTTCCTGCAACGGGCGGAAACTGTCGTAACCCCAATAGTGCTGCAATATGTGAAGAGTGTCTGGCATATCGGCTTGTCTGTCTGTATTTTTCTGGAAGAGACAAAAAATCTCCGCAGAATTAAAAACGGCGCAAAAGTACGAATACTATTTGCATTGTCAAATTTCTGCGGAGATTTCCTGTTTATCGGCCCATTTCTATTCGGATGGGCGTATCGCCTTAACCATCAATTGTATAGATGTATTCCCGTTGTAATTATTCTCTTCTACATAATAACAAATATCAAAAGGATTTAACCCTTTTATATAGTCGTTGTGTTCGTACATCCCAAAAGCGATTCCGTTCATGATATTTTCCGAGATATTATCTACCAGTTCCAGTTTCAAGTGTTCCTGATCTTTTCCTACCAGTCGGCTGGTACCATAGTCATACACTTTTTTTGTACAGAATAAAGGTTTTGGGTTACCCGGTCCGTGCGGATTGAATTGTTTCAATACCCTGAAAAATTTAGGCGTAATGTCTTTAAAATTGATTATTGCATCGATGTCTATTTGCGGTACGGTTTGGCAAGGCAGGATGTTTTCGGCCACATATTGTTCAAAACGGTCAATGAACAAGGGGATATTCTCTTCTTTGAGCGATAATCCGGCTGCATACGTATGTCCGCCGAAATTTTCCAAAATATCCCGGCACGATTCGATGGCCTTGTAAATGTCGAATCCTTGTACCGAGCGGGCAGAACCGGTTACCAATCCGTTGGAGAGTGTCAGCACGACCGATGGGCGGTAATACAATTCTGTCAGTCGGGAGGCAACAATACCGATAACGCCTTTGTGCCAGTCTG
>CASGEW010000121.1 GCA_949300615.1 uncultured Bacteroidales bacterium | reverse complement strand
GGAGGGAATGTTTCCGTTGCATTGGGATATTACCTGCAATAAATCTTTTAATTCGGTAACGTCGTTGATAATCTTCTCTATGTCGGTTCTTTGTTTCATAGCTGTTTTTCCCTTTAAAACGCAAAACAAAAATATGCAAAAAATATTTTGTACTATCGGCAAGATACCTTTTTTGTGTGGAACTACCGAACGAATTAAATTTATTTAATTAAAATTGGAGTTGGATAATAACATTTCTTCGATCATTCTCCGTATTTGGGAACGGTTGCACGTGTAGTAATTGACCAGAATGGTAACGGCGTAGTTTTGAGTGCCTGAATAATATCCTGCGTAACATTGTACGTTGCCGATGCTACCGCTTTTCAGACGTAGTTTCCCTGCCAGTTTTGTCCCTTTCAGGAAGGAACTGACGGTTCCGCTCTCTCCGGCCAGGGGGATGGATTGGAAGAAGCTCTCCTTCCCTGGACTGTTGGCCATATATCTCAGGATATCGTTCATGACACGGGCCGAGATTCTGTTTACGGTAGAGAGTCCACATCCGTCGTACATGAAAAGTCCTTCGATGTCGATTCCCTTCTCTTGCCAATGTTTGCGGATGGTGAGTATTCCTTTTTGTGCCGATGCCGACGGATAGTTGTGCAGGGCAATCAGGCGCAGCAGGGCTTCGGTATAGAAATTGTCGCTGACGTGGTTGATGTGGGCGATGATGTCAGCGAGCTTGTCCGATTCAAACGTCAATAACGTTTGTCGTTTTTGTGCCATCCTTTCGTTGTTCAGGCGCATGATCCGATCGGTTGTGGGAGTACCTTCTACCGAAACGGAGTGGTCGGAAAGATCCTTGCTTAATGTCTGTGCGGCAAACAGGGCCGGGTCGGGGATGTCGCCCTTGACAACGAACTCTTGCCGGTTTTGCGGGATGGCCCCGTACAGAGTACGTTCGTTCTGGAAAGGGGCCCCGTATATATAGGCGCTGTCGGTACGGATGTTTTTTGCTTTCAGGTTATTGATGAATGTCAGGTGGGGGATATCGGGGGTTGTCCCGATGATTTTGGGGGTAGTACCGGCTTTCCCCGATTGTAGGGTCAAACGGTAGAGGTTGTCGGCAAAGTTTACACCATAGACACCGGCGGCATAGTAATTTCCCAAATCCTCCCACGTCCAGTAGGGCGAAACACCTTCGTCGTCGCAAATGGAACCGTCGGCGATAATGCAGCCTTGGATGGATTTGATTCCTGCCTTCTGGATAGCTTCGACACATGCAGAAATGAATCGGTCTGCGGGAATGTGTGAGTTTTCTGAGCCCAATGTAGGATCGCACGTCCCGGCAATGTAGATGTCTCCGTGCAATGTGCCGTCGGATGAAATCGTTCCGGTATATTCCAATTTTGTCTTGAAGCGATAGTCAGGGCCGTATAGGTCCAGGGCTGTTGCCGTCGTGATCAGTTTCAGCGTAGAGGCCGGGACAAGGCTTTGGTGGCTGTTGTAGTCGGTTTGATACTCTCCTGTTTGCAAATTGCAGATACCGATTGAGACGGATGCCGATTTCAGGGCGGGGTGGCGCAGGAATGTCTCTACTCCCGTGAAATCCGAGGCAAAGCACAAGATCGGGCTACAAACCAGCAGCAATAGGTATAACGTTTTCATGCGGTAAAAATAAACTCAAAGATAACAGCCTTGGAATGAAAATGCAAGAGCTGGGAATTTTAGTTGTTCAAAAGATTTTTTAATACATAAAAAAATCCGTATGTTTGTTCTATCTTTATATTTTGCTGTTATGGAACGCAGGCCTTATACATTCGACCGGGTTGTCCGCATTGTTTTAACCGCTATCGGGATTATCGGAACGCTTTATCTGATAAACCGTTTGAAAGATGCCTTGTTGCCGTTCCTGGTAGCATGGCTTCTGGCTTATCTTATCCAGCCGTTGGTGCAGTTTATCCAATTTAAGATGAAGGTGCGCAATCGGATGCTGGCCATTCTTTGTACCTTGTTGTTTATCGGTGCCTTTTTTTCCTTGTTGGGATGGATTTTTATTCCTTCGATTGTGTCAGAGATAGATAAGATGAAGGTGTTGATACGGAATTTCCTGGCACACTCCGATTATGTAGTCTCCTTGCCGGTTAGTTGGCAAGAGTATATCCGGGAAAAGATAGATATTCAACAATTAACCAATACCTTTAACAGTGAAGAGTTTATCAAGTTTGTGGAAAATGCGTTGGGTAAGATATGGTTTGTCCTGACAGGATCTGTCAATCAAATCATCACCATCATCAGTTGGTTTATCGTCTTGTTGTATCTGGTGTTTATCCTGCTCGATTACGATAAGATTTTACTCGGTTTTAAAAATCTGATTCCGGAAAAGTTCCGTCCGATGGTATTAGGGATATTGAGCGATGTAGAGACCAGTATGAACCGCTATTTCCGGGGACAGTCGTTGATCGCTTTTTGTGTCGGTATTTTGTTTTCCATCGGTTTTGTGATTGTCGGATTGCCGTTGGCTATCCCTTTGGGGCTTTTTATCGGGCTTTTGAATATGGTGCCTTATTTGCAGGTGGTCGGTTTTATCCCGACTATTCTGTTGTGTCTGTTGCACTCCTTTGAGACCGGAGGAAATTTCTGGATTATTTTTGCCGGGGCACTCGTTGTTTTCATTGTCGTGCAGTTGATACAGGATATGTACCTGACTCCCCGTATCATGGGGAAGGTAACCGGTTTGAATCCGGCTATCATTCTGCTCTCGTTGTCAATCTGGGGGTCGTTGATGGGGGTAATCGGCATGATCATCGCTTTGCCGTTGACAACGCTGATGCTGTCGTATTACCAACGATACATATTGGATGTGTATGCTACCCGCAAAACAACTGAATTAAAGCAGGATAATGAATCTGTTGAGAAATGAAAGTTCTTTTAACACAGCGAAAATCTGGTAGAGTGTTGTTTATTCCAAAATATTATATACGATTCGCTAGCTCAGCAGGTAGAGCACAACACTTTTAATGTTGGGGTCCTGGGTTCGAGCCCCAGGCGGATCACCAAAAGAAAAGCCAAAAGGCGACAATAAAAAGACAAGTCCTACAAAATCAATATTTTGTGGGACTTTTTTTATTACCTTTTGGCTACCATAACCGCCACGAAAAAGTCACTAACAGACAAAAAATAGTGGCTTATTCGTACCCCTGACAAAATCTTCAAAAAAGGGGTACGATTTGACTGAAAATGGCGAAATGTTGTCGGGAATTGGCGACCCTGCATTTATCTCATTATGAGTTAATAAAAGTAGTTTTGTAACTTAAAACAATGAGGTATGAAATCAACATTTCGAGTATTGTTCTTCCTGAAACGGGACAAGGTAAAAAAGAACGGTAATATGCCTATTATGGCACGTATTACCATTGACGGAAAATTAGTCCAATTCAACACCAAACTTGAAGTCAATCCTAAGAACTGGTCTGCACAAACAGGAAAAGTAACTGGCAGAGGGTCAGAATTTACCCGCATGAATGAAATGCTGGATAGCATCAAGGCGACCTTACACAGACACTATCAAAGCATTTTAGAACGGGATGGCTATGTAACAGCAGAGAAAGTACGCAACATCTTTTTAGGCAAGGAGGAAAAGTCTAAGACCCTCCTGCAAGTGTTCGCACAGCATAACGAACAATATGCGCTTAAAGTCGGGAAAACAGCCACGCAAAAAACATATACCCGTTATGAGCTTACCAAAAATCGCCTTGCAGAATATATCCACAATAAATATAATTTGGAAGATATTACCTTTCGGGAAATAAATGTCGTGTTCATCGAGGGCTTCTACCTGTTTATCCGAGAAAATTATCCGTGTACCCACAATACAGCCATGAAATTTATACAGCGGTTTAGGACTGTTGTTCTGTTTGCCCACAACTTGGGACTGATTACTTTTAATCCATTCGGGGCATATAAACTGAAATTTGAGTATGTAGAAAGAGATTTTCTTGAACAGGCAGAATTAGACCGCATCTATCAGAAAACCTTTGCTAGCAAGCGGCTGGAGCAGGTGCGTGATATGTTCATTTTTAGCTGTTATACTGGCTTGTCGTATGTGGATGTGTGCGAGTTGCGGGCAGAGAACATAAAGGTTTCCTTTGACGGCAACCTGTGGATAATCAAGAAAAGGCACAAGACAAACGTAACGTCCAATATCCGTCTGTTGGATATTCCAAAAGCCATCTTGCAGAAATATGACGGAAAATTGCCTGACGGCAAAATTCTCCCGATAATCAGCAACCAAAAGATGAACGATTACTTGAAAGAAATCGCAACGGTGTGCGGCATAAACAAGAAAATCACCTATCACGTTGCCCGCCATAGTTTTGCGACCCTCAGTATC
>CASGEW010000120.1 GCA_949300615.1 uncultured Bacteroidales bacterium | reverse complement strand
TACCCATGGCAGCCCGCGTATCCCAGAAGGTAGGATCCGGATTCAATATGGTAAAGACATCCGCCAAATATTCATCAGCCGCCTTCGCCTGACTTCCGTACCGACGCAAATAGGTTACTTGATCCTTAGAAGGCATGGAATAAAACAGATCTTCATAAAATTGATCAGCCTTATCTCCAAAGATGACACGTGTTCCCTCATGGGCAATCTTTTCATGCAAGACTATTTTTTCAAGCTCCTCAGGAGTTTTTATATATTCTAATACTATTGCAGAACGTCCAGTTACAGGTGAAAAGAAACCACTATATTTATTATTACCCATCAAAAATCTATCTAACGGATGTACATCGTCAGCCGTATCATAAATATCTATATCGATATTCATCTTTTTCACGAAGTCTTGGGCATGAGCTTTCAACTCTTTCTTGGAATATTTTGTATATTTAGATAACAGGAACAAAAGCTGATCCGAATTCAGTTCCCTATTTTCACCTGGTTTGGCCGGCATATCTCTATCCAACAGGTTTTGCAGTTCCGCTCTTTTCCGACGACGCTCTGCAAGCGTTTTAGGATGATCGGGAGAATCGAACACCCCATCTTCCAACGCCTGTAAAAACTGATCTACATCTTTATAGAGGAATGGTTCCTTATTTTTTCTCATTTCATCTTCCACACGCGGATCATACGGATACAACCCATATTGAGTGTTAGTACCGTTCCCCAACAAATCAGAATCGACCGTATGGATATCCTTTACTTTATTAGGAGGGACCGTTTTTTTACGACCATCCGATAACAGAATCTCCAACATTCCCATATCATTTTCGCCGGTAATCTCCACCGGTTCACCTTCCCAATCTCCCACACTCACCAGGCCTTTAAATTGTTGACGGCGATTGTTCATCCAGCGTTGTCCTAAGCGACTGGTTCCACCTAACACACTCCCCATTGCCGCACCACTCATTCCGGCAGAAACTGCGTTATTAAAGACATACGACAACTCGGGATAATCTTCTGGATGGAGATACAACATTTCGGCCATATCCCTTCCGACCGACGATAAGGCTTCGGTTGATCCTTCCATAGCAACATCTTTGGCCAACCCTTTCAGAGCGCCCTTATTCAGATTCGACACATATCGTTTTGTCAACTCGGTCATCTCCCTGCGGGCACTGGGGTTAGAATACAACTGATTCAACGCATGACTTGTCAAAGCCCGTTTTACCGGAGCCGAAATATTACCCAGATACCTTCCCTGCATCAATGTTTCCAACGCAAAATCCAATCCGGTGGACAACAAAGCATACGACATTCTTTCAAATTCCGGTACCTCGACACCATTCATCTCCTCATATCTATCCACATTTTTTTGAGCTTGGGCATAACCTTGTCCAGCCAACGACCCTACATTTAATGTACCCAACACAGGAGCTACCGGAGGGAATGCCACCCCTGCGGCAATCGGTATCATATTTTGCGCAGCTCCGGCAGTAACCTCACCAACCGTGGCCCATCCTTTTGTCGGTTTCAACTCCTGGTTTTCTTCCCTAAGAGCCGCTTTCATACGCTGCATTCCCGGTCCTCCTTTTTCAGACCAGTTTTTCATCTCTGTCTCTATTTGTTCAGGCGAGTACGAATTTTTGCGCATTTCCACCATTTTTTCCAACGCACTTATTCGTCCTTCCAGAAATCTCTTCCGGTCTTTCCGAATAGAATCCTCTTCTGCCGTATTTTTAAAGTTTATTTTCCTTACAGAATCATACTCTTTTTCCATGTCCTCCAACGTACTCTCCCAATCCGACAGAGACAACTCCTTCCAAGAGTTCCATTCCGGTAGAATGGACAAGAATCCTTGTTTGGCCTGTTCCTCATCATTCCACCAGCGTTGTACGCGTCCCCAATTGTACGACATATCGTTCTTCCATTGTTTCCCATACTGTTTAAACCCTTCACCGAAACCGGTCAAGGTATCCGGAACGACTGACATTCGCGAAGGATTCAAGGAATTCCCCGAATTTCTCCACATCTCCAACCCCAGGTTTCCTGCATCTGTTTTAGGCTCCTGTGTTTGATTGGCATAAACATAACTCCCCGGTATATCGGCAGAGGAGATCTTGTCAGAGACAACCGTCGGTTGCAACAACCCTTTCCACCAAGAACCGTAATGAGGCTTTTTCCCAAATTCCTTTTGCAACTCTTCGTCGTGTACAGCCCAACTCTCCAAATCCGGATCTTCCGGATATAAAAATTTCTTATTTACCATCTTTTTCTGATTTAATTTCGACCATCTATTTTACAAATTTCTTCTACCAATATCCGGGCTGTCCGGTCGGAAATACCCCTTGCCAAAAACAAATTATACAACAAGTAGCACTGTTGAAACAGCGAACATCTCATATCCCGGATATACCGCAATTCATCGGCATCTATCTTCACCCCTGGATTACGACAGTCCAACAATAAAGACCTCCATCTATCACGTGAAGAATCGGCCTCTTTTTTCATCCGTTTATAAACGGACCGAAACTTGGAAAGCGTTTGCAGTCCCTCTTTCAGGGGTATTTTTCGTTGACCGATAACCGGTTCATAACCGATCAAATCCAACAACTCCTTAAATCCCTGGCTACTCTCTCGCCGACGGTCTTCCTGAGCAGACAGAGCCTGCCGACACGCCTCATAAAAACTTTGACCGGACAAAACGGCATCCATTATTCTCTTAGAATAATCCATATCCATTCCTTCACTCATACTCGTTTCCATCTTACTTCCCTATTTTAGAATTAGTATCCGACAATAAACTGTAATCGGCGAGGTTTTCCAGTCCACGTTGGAACAGACTCTGTCCATACATCTGCTGAGTATTCCCCTGTTGAGCAGCACTCATATAGGTATTGTAACGCATACCGGCCAACTGCGATTTACCTGCATTGTAATTTTGAAGGATACCGCTTTTCCAGTTATCCGCATTGGCCGCGATACCGCTAACCGACTGTCCATACACATCCGCCAGTTGTTTTTGTTGTGCAGCGATGGCCTCCGGGGTAGAACCGCTAACCACCGCATTATTTTTCAACATCGAACTTTGTTGATTGTTGTAGGTTCGCAGTGTCGAGAGCATACTTTGCACATCCGACCGATTCAAATAATTTTGATAATACTCCTGGTTGAACAGATTATCCAACCTGTCTTCTTCTTCACTAAGCACATTCAGTGCCCTGTTTCGGTTTTTTCGAGCTG
>CASGEW010000119.1 GCA_949300615.1 uncultured Bacteroidales bacterium | reverse complement strand
AAGGGTTGGGTAACAAATTCCTGGCCAACATCCGTGAAACCGACGCCATCTTACATGTGTTGCGCTGTTTTGACGACGACAACATCACACACGTGGACGGTAGCGTCGATCCCGTACGCGACAAGGAGATCATCGACATGGAGTTGCAGCTGAAAGACCTTGAAACGATAGAAAGCCGCATAACCCGCGTACAAAAACAGGCCCAGACCGGAGGCGACAAAGTAGCCAAAGTAGCGTACGAAGTACTGCTCAAATACAAAGAGGCATTGGAGCAGGGAAAATCGGCCCGTACCGTACAGTTTGAAACCAAAGACGAACAAAAAATAGCCAAAGAACTGTTCCTGTTGACAGCCAAACCGGTGCTGTACATTT
The DNA here is from genome assembly GCA_949300615.1 of uncultured Bacteroidales bacterium. GTDB lineage: Bacteria > Bacteroidota > Bacteroidia > Bacteroidales > CHK158-818 > Gallibacteroides. The sequence continues at coordinate 2,972 of CASGEW010000119.1, read as the reverse complement.
GCAATGTCGATGAAAAAAGCGCCGTAACCGGTAACCGGTACGTCGATATGGTACGGGAAGCCATCAAAGAAGAGAATGCCGAACTGTTGGTAGTAGCCGCTAAAATAGAATCGGAAATCGCCGAGTTTGAAACCTACGAAGAACGGCAGATGTTCCTGAACGAAATAGGATTGAAAGAATCCGGCGTATCGCGCCTGATACGTTCGGCCTATACCCTGCTCAATTTAGAGACCTACTTTACCGCCGGCCCGCAGGAAGTCAAGGCCTGGACCTACCTGAAAGGCAGCAAAGCTCCCCAATGCGCAGGAATTATCCATACCGACTTTGAAAAAGGATTTATCCGCGCCGAAGTAATCAAATACGAAGATTACATCCATTACGGCTCGGAAGCCGCCTGCAAAGAGGCCGGCAAGATGTACGTCGAAGGAAAAGACTACGTAACGCAAGATGGCGACATCATGCATTTCCGTTTTAACGTATAACATCTTTGCAGTCGGGTACAAGGCCTTGACAACCAACAAACAGACTGTAAATCTTAAAATCATAATACGATGCGAAAAATACTTTTGTTGTTGATATTCATTTTAGGCTTGTCGGAAACCGGCAAAGCGGTAAAAATAGTATATGGGCCCTATTTGCAGATGGTAAGCGAAACAGAAGCCTCGATTGTCTGGGTTACCGACAAGAAATCGCTTTCGTGGGTAGAGATTGCCCCGGACGACGGCATGAACTTTTACGCCGAACAGCGCCCGCAGTTTTTTGAAACCTTTCTGGGGAGAAAAGTGTTAAACACGGTACACAAGGTTAAACTTACGGGATTGACAAAAGGGACAACCTACCGTTATCGAATCTTTTCGCAAGAGGTGATGGAAGAACAGGATTACCAAATATTCTACGGTCCCATCGCTTCGACGAATGTATATACCAAAGCCCCGCTGACCTTCCGTACATTGGACAGTTCACAAGAAAAAGTTCGATTCTTTATGGTCAACGACATACACGGCAACAACGACCTATTCAACTCGCTATTAAAAGAGGTAAAAAAGGGCGAGACAGACTTTGTCCTGTTTAACGGCGACATGGTCAGCCACATGGATAACGAGCAACAACTCTTCGAAGGCTTCGTTACATCGGCCGTAAACAAATTTGCCTCCGAAATACCGTTTTACATGGTACGGGGGAATCATGAAAGCCGGGGTCGCTTTGCCCAGAACTACCTGGAATACTTCCCGACACCTACCGGTATGCCCTACTATACCTTTAAACAAGGCCCCATATTTTTTATTATAATGGATGGAGGAGAAGACAAACCGGACAACGATATAGAATACTTAGGAACAGGCGCATTCGATGCTTACCGAGAAGAAGAAGCTGCCTGGTTACGACAGGTTGTGTCAAGCCAAGAATTTAAAACAGCCCCGTTTAAAGTAGTTGTTATCCATGTACCACCCACCCAAAGTACCTGGCATGGACCGTTGCATACCAAAAAGATGTTTGTTCCCATCCTGAACGAAGCCGGGATAGACTTGATGTTGTGTGGACACCTGCACCGACATATTTATGCTGAACCCGGAACCGAAGGATGTAACTTCCCGCTTTTAATCAACTCGAATAAACAAGTATTGGATGTTTCGGCCGATAATAAAGCCCTGAACATCGTTGTAAAAGATGAAACAGGAAACCCAGTAAAAACATTTTCATTCCAGTCTAAAAAATAAAACCTCTATTTACTACCTCTTAAAAGAGAAATCAATAATAAAAAGAGAGTGCCAAAAAATATTTTTTGGCACTCTCTTTTCTATTTTCTATTAAAAAATATCCTAAATGGGTATCTCACGATTCATACTTTGTTCCAAAGATATAAGCGTTTCTGTTGCCGCAACCCCTTTTATCTCTTGAATTTTACCGTTTACCAAATCCATCAGATGCTCATTGTCTTTTGCATACAATTTACAAAGCATGGTATAAGGGCCTGTGGTAAAATGACATTCTACCACTTCGGGAATCTTTTCCAGTTCAGGTACCACATTTTTATACAAAGAACCCTTTTCCAAACGTATCCCGATATAAGTACAAGTTTTGTAACCCAAAGCCTTGGGATTAATATGATAACCCGACCCTACAATCACATTCATATCAATCATCCGTTGAATACGCTGATGAATGGCAGCGCGAGAAACCCCACATTCAGCAGCAACATCTTTGGAAGGAATACGAGCATTGTGCATAATAATGCTTAATATCTGTCTATCTAAATTGTCAATTTTTTCCATAACAGGTTTATATGTAATCATTCGGATAACAAAAGTAATAAATTATTTTAAAACAGCACCGATTTCAAAATATATTTGAAACAATTCGTCAGAATATTTTACCCTGCACATCAATTCAATTTTTATACTTTAAATAAATCACTATTTCATGAATCACCAACATATTGAAAAGATATTGATTTGCTTTTATTACACAAAAAAGAATTACATCTCATTCATAATAAACATCTTAATATATACAAATAAAAAACAAATCATTTTTCTTGTCTAAATATTTGCACAAACAGGGAAAAGCCTCTATATTTGCACACGCAAACCGAGAACGGTGCCATAGCTCAGTTGGTAGAGCAAAGGACTGAAAATCCTTGTGTCCCCGGTTCGATTCCTGGTGGCACCACTTTGAAGAAAAGCAAAAAGCAGTAAAATCCTGATTTCCAAACGAAATCGGGATTTTTTGTTTTCCCCAGGTACGCAAAAAACGGCAAAATATTACCGTTCGAGGTGGAGCAAAAGGTGGAGATAAAAGGTGGAGCAGAAATCTCCACCGAATTAGGCTCTTTTTCACTGATTGTCAATATTTTGCATAGCAAGAAAACGGATACGGTTTCCTACTTTTGTACAAACTAAAAACTGTAGGAAAAATGAAAAGAAGTTCATTCAATGTGCTTTTCTTCTTGAAGAAGACCAAGCTGCTGAAAA
>CASGEW010000118.1 GCA_949300615.1 uncultured Bacteroidales bacterium | reverse complement strand
GCAGGTGTAAAGGCAGTAATGCCAAAGCCGAGCAACACTAATCACCCGAAACTATCATAAGAAGAGTTATACGTATTGCGAGGAACAATCATGTCAAAGACATTTCAGGCGGTTATAGCGCCGGGGTTCCACCTCTACCCATACCGAACAGAGCAGTTAAACCCGGTTGCGCCGATGGTACTATAACCATGGGAGAGTAGGAAGCCGCCACCCTCAGACGCCCGCAAGGAAAGACCCTTGCGGGCGTTGTTATTATACAATCGCACAACACATCGCACACAACAAGACAACACAGGGCCAAGACGACACAAGACAGAACATACCACAACACAATCCAGACACAATCCAACACACCGATCACCATCACCCCGTCCAGCCCAACCACACGACCCCACCCGTCCGACCTCACAAAACAAATCACCGCCTCAGGCTCGGAGAGCAGAGAAGACAGACGGAGAACATTCCCCGCCCAGTGGCGGGACCTCCCCTCCCTTCCAAAAACACAATAAAAGACACTCTTTCAGCAGCCATCCCCATTTTCACGAACAGAAAGAAAATATTGTTTGTCTGTTTGTTTCACTTATATTGAAGAAAAGAAAGAGAAGACACACCGGATTATTCGTTTTGAATTTATTACCTTTGCAAAAAATCCAATAAAGCGTATATACATTCTGAATGATAGAACGAATAATAATCCTCGATAGTGTAGATCCGGTAGTTTTTTTCGGAGTTAATAATGCGAATATTCAGCTTATAAAGACCTTGTTTCCCAAATTGCGCTTGGTTGCCCGAGGTAATGTGATGAAGGTCATTGGCGAAGAGCAGGAGATTGATCTGTTTGAGGAAAAAGTTCGTTTATTGGAAAAATATGGTGCGGAGTACAATGTATTGGGAGAGGATGTCATCATTGATGTGGTGAAGGGAGCTATGCCCGTTGAGAGTAGACAGAATGATTTGATTATATACGGCGTTAATGGCAGACCGATTATTGCACGTACGGAAAATCAAAAAAAATTGGCAAATGCGTTTAGGGAGAACGACTTGGTTTTTGCTTTGGGGCCGGCCGGGTCGGGGAAAACGTATGTAGCGATAGCTTTGGCGGTAAAGGCTTTGAAGAATAAAGAGGTGAAGAAAATCATATTGAGCCGCCCAGCCGTGGAAGCCGGCGAAAAATTGGGATTTCTTCCCGGCAATATGAAAGAAAAGATAGACCCTTATTTACAACCTCTTTATGATGCTTTGCAAGACATGATACCTGCTGTAAAGTTGAAAGAGTATATGGAGAACAACATCATACAGATTGCTCCTTTGGCCTTTATGCGGGGAAGAACTTTGAACGACGCTGTGATTATCCTAGACGAAGCACAAAATACGACGCCTCATCAGATCAAGATGTTTCTTACCCGTTTGGGGTTGAATGCCAAGATGATTATTACCGGTGATATGACGCAAATCGACTTGCCGGTTTCTCAAATATCGGGTTTGGCACAGGCAATTCATATCCTGGAATCGATTCCGGGAATTGCCCAGATAGAGTTTAACAAGAGCGATATTGTCCGCCACAAGTTGGTTCAGCGGATTGTCGAGGCGTACGAAAAGCATGAATTTCGACAGCGGGCAAAAAAAGAGTCCCATCGAGTAGGGGATTCGGAAAAAAATAAGACAGAGTAAACATGAACATAAAATTTTACGGTGATGAAAAATGCTTTGGTAAAAACAGACTTTAATTTTCCTGAACAGAAAAGTGTTTATCATGGGAAGGTACGTGATGTATATAGTATTGGCGACGACTTGCTGGTTATGGTTGCTACCGACCGTATCTCGGCTTTTGATGTAATCTTACCCGAAGGGATTCCGTATAAGGGGCAGGTTTTGAATCAGATTGCCGCCAAGTTTTTGGATGCTACCGCAGATATTCTTCCCAATTGGAAGATTGCTACTCCCGATCCCATGGTTACGGTAGGTATGCGGTGCGAACCGTTTAAGGTAGAGATGGTTATCCGGGGGTATCTTACCGGAAGCGCTTGGCGCGAATACAAGGCCGGAGCCCGTACGCTGTGTGGTGTGCCCCTGCCCGAGGGAATGAAAGAGAACCAGAAATTCCCTACACCGATTATAACGCCGACAACAAAGGCAGATGCCGGCCATGATGAAAACATCTCGAAAGAGGAGATTATTACGCAAGGATTGGTTAGTAAGGAAGATTACGAATTGTTGGAAAAATATACGCAAGCCCTGTTTAAACGCGGTACGGAGATTGCCGCAGAAAAGGGATTGATATTGGTGGATACCAAATATGAATTTGGAAAGAAAGATGGAAAAATCATCTTGATCGATGAAATCCATACGCCCGATTCTTCCCGTTATTTCTATGCTGAAGGTTATCAGGCCCGTTTTGAAAAGGGGGAAGAACAGCGTCAGTTGTCCAAAGAATTTGTACGTCAATGGTTGATCGAAAACGGTTTCCAGGGAAAAACCGGACAGACCGTACCAGTGATGACAGAGGCATATTGCAACAGTGTATCCGATCGTTATATCGAATTGTATGAACACATTGTGGGCGAAAAGTTTGAAAAAGCAGAAGCTGGCGATGTGGCTACTCGCATAGAGAAAAACGTTTGTAACTTTTTGGCTACCTTAAAATAGGAGCGTAAGCGTTGCCTTTGGTCGGAAGATGGTTTCATTGATAAAAAGGTTGTATCATAAAGGGTGGTGGCAGTGGCAGTTGTGCAAATCGGCATCCGTCAGGAAAAGGATGCGACGTGAAATCTTAAACGATTTAGCGGTTGCCCGTCGAGGTCCGGAAGAGGAAGAGGTTTTCGCTTTTTTGCAGAAAAATCCGTTAAACGTTTTTCCCTATCCGTTTGCCGCCTTGTATCGACCCTCCGATGTAAAGGTCTATGCCGACAAGAGCAACGGGTTGAAATTTGTTTGGCACAAACAAAAACGGTTGTATTTTCAACGCGGTTGGGGCGACGACCGTATAAAGCGGGCATATACCGCTTTATGCCGGGAGCAACATAAAGATTCTCCCCATTGTTATACCGATGCCCGTTTTGCAGTATCTGCGGAGAGTATTTTGGCCGATATCGGTAGTGCCGAGGGTATCTTTGCGCTCGAACAGGTAGAGGTTTGCCGACACATCTACCTGTTTGAGACCGATCCGGGGTGGATAGAGGCGTTGAATGCCACGTTCTCTCCCTGGAAAGAGAAGATAACCCTTGTTAATTGTTTTGTGTCGGATGTAAATGGCGGCGATCATATTACGTTGGATGCCTATTTTGCGGGACGAGAGGTGAACTTTATCAAGGCCGATGTAGAGGGGTCAGAACGTTCTCTGTTAAAAGGAGCACAGGTGGTGATTCGGCGGCCTCAGGTACACCGTATTGCCATCGCGGCCTATCATCGTCCGGACGATGGCAATGTATTGTGGCAGCAGTTGGAGGATGCCGGATTCAATCCCCGTTATACGCATGGGTTCATGGCGTTCGGCGGTTTTGACCGTCCCGAGCGTCCCTATTTGCGCAGAGGGGTGATATTGGCAGAAAAGTAAAAATTATGGCATACAAAGGGCTGGAAAGAGTGGCGCTTAATGAGGCCCATGCCGGCGATATTGTGGCGGTGGCAGGTATTGCAAAAGGAACAGTGGCGGATACCATTTGTGCGCCGGAAGTTACCGAAGCGATAGAGGCACAGCCGATTGATCCGCCTACTTTGGCTATGACTTTTTCTGTTAATGATTCTCCGTTAGCCGGCCGCGAAGGAGATAAAGTGACGTCTCGTATGATTTGGGACAGGTTGCAGAAGGAAGCAGAGTGCAATATTGCGTTAAAAATTTCGCGTACGGATACGACTGATGCCTTTGAA
>CASGEW010000117.1 GCA_949300615.1 uncultured Bacteroidales bacterium | reverse complement strand
CAGCGTCCGGTGAAAACAGATGGCATACTCGGGATGGGCCTCCATCACACGGACCTGCCGCTGCAACTTTTTCCGTCCCAACCAATAGTCATCGCCCTCGCAAATGGCAATGTATTTTCCCCGCGCCAGGTGGTAGGCACGGATGAAATTCTCCTCCAACCCCACATTTTTTTCGTTCCGCACATAACGGATCGACTCGGGATAGCGGCGGGCATACTGCATACAGACCTCTCCCGTACCATCGGTACTGCAATCGTCGTGGATAATCAACTCGACGGGGAAGGTCGTCTTCTGCCGCATGACGCTCCGGATCGCCTGGCCCACATACTCCTGTTGATTGTAGCATATCATCAATACGCTTACGGTAGGATTGCCTGTCGTCTTCATATCTCTCTCTTCTCTTTTTTAAGTATCTGTAAAACTTCACTCAATATCTTGGAATGTAACCATTTGTTGACGCCCAAATAGAAGAGCGCGCAGATGGCTATTTGCAGGAACAGTTGTCCGTATATGTTCTGGACGGGAAGCCCCGCTACATACCCCACCACTACCATGGCCCCGCTGATTGCAGCATACGGGAAGATATCCCTGCACTGCATCCACCAGCCATACCCCACTACCTTGCCGATGAAATAGGCGTTCGAGAAATAGACCACCACCCGTACCAGTACCTGTCCGGCCACAATGGCCATGGGCGAGAGGTGCCAGGTAAGCAGGAACACGATGCCGACCAACACCATCTTGCCTGTTTCGAGCAACAGCAGCATCCGCGAGTTCCCGGCAATCTTCAAAAAATTGTGATTCACCTGCGTAAAGACGGTAAAGATACCGGCCAAACAGAGCAACTGCATATAGGGAATGGAGGCGGCCCACTTGTCGGTCAGCAGACAAAGCAACAGCGGCCGGCTGACCAATACCAACCCCAACAGGGCCGGCAGAGATACGAATGCCGTAAAGCGCATCGTCTTGCGATAGGCGCGAAGAAGCCGTTGCGTGTCGGTCTGGACGGCGCTGAACACGGGATAAGTGGCTGTCTGGATGGTCCCGGCCAAGGAGAAAACCGCCATGTCGCTCCAACGTACTGCCTGTGCATAGAAACCGACATCCTCTTTGTACAACTTCCCCAAAAACGAGGAGTATATGTTCAGGAAAACGACATTCAAAATGCCGGAGAGGGTCAGGTTGGTCCCGAAAAAGAACATCTCCTTAAACGATTCCGTGCTGAACTGCCACTTGGGACGCCACCGGTTCAGCATCCACAGCAACAAGCTCTTGGACCCGGCCAACACCACCTGCTGGATGATGAGCGCCCAGACGCCATACCCGTACAGGGCCGTGGCAATGGCGGCAACGCCGGAAAAGAGCAAACTGCCCATATTGACCAACGTCAGCCGGCTGAACCGTATCTGCTTGGCCAGTTGCGTCGATTGTACCAACCCTACGGCATTGAGAATCGGGACCAGAAACAGTACCCGCGACAACGGCACCAGCACCGGTTCATCGTAAAAACGGGCGATGGCCGGAGCGGCAGCATAGAGTATCCCGTACAGGAGCAACGACGAAGCAAGGTTGAAATAGAACGCCGTATTGTAATCTTTTTCTGAAATGACGGATTTCCGTATCAACGCCGACGAAAGGCCGCAATCGGTCATGGCGTTGGCAATGGCCACAAAAATGGCCAACATCCCCCAAAGGCCATAGTCGGTATCGTCCAGCAGTTCCCGGGCCAGAATCAGGTTAATCGCCAGCGAGACAAGTTGCAAGACCACCTTGTCCAACGCATTCCACAACAACGCGTGCTGGGTTTTGACTTTCAGGGGACTCTCTCCGGACATGGCACAACTTTTCTCGATGAAAAGGGAAGATTACCGAACTTGGGAGCCGTTCTTCACCTCGGCCGAGGGTTGTACGAAAACCAACTTGCCGTCGGCATTTTCGGCCATCAGAATCATGCCCTGCGACTCGATTCCCTTGATCTTACGGGGTTCGAGGTTCACCAAAATGGATACCTGCCGACCGACTACCTCCTCGGGGGTAAAATGTTCGGCAATGCCCGATACGACGGTGCGACGGTCTATGCCCGTATCGATCTTCAATTTCATCAGTTTGGTGGTTTTTGGTACCCGTTCTGCCTCCAATACTTGGCCGACGCGAATATCCATGCGGGTAAAATCTTCAAACGAGATGTTCGCCTTGGCCGGCTGGGGGGTATAGTTTTTCAGTTCGTTGGCCTTTTTGGTATCGAGCAGCTTCTGTATCTGGGCCTCTACCACGGCATCTTCTATCTTTTCAAACAGCAGTTCCGCCTGTCCCAGTTGAAGCCCTTCGGGCAGGATGTCGGTGTCGCCCAGACGATTCCAGTCGCATTGCGGCATGGAGAGCATCTTGCGCAGTTTACCAGCGGAGAAGGGAAGGAACGGCTCAAAGGCGATGGCCAGGTTGGCGGCTATCTGCAACGACAGGTTCAGGATGGAGCCGACACGGTTCATATCGGTTTTGGCCAATTTCCACGGTTCGGTATCGGCCAGGTATTTGTTGCCGATACGGGCCAGGTTCATCGCCTCTTTCAGGGCATCGCGAAAACGGTAGGTCTCGATGAACGATTCCAGCTCTTTTTTTATGTTTTTGAAATCTTCGAGGGTCTGGGTATCGTATTCGGTCATCGTTCCGCAAACCGGCACCTTGCCTGCAAAATATTTACGAGTCAGTACCATGGCCCGGTTGACGAAGTTCCCCAGGATGGCTACCAGCTCGTTGTTGTTACGTGCCTGAAAATCTTTCCAGGTAAAGTCGTTGTCTTTTGTCTCGGGGGCATTGGCAGTCAAGACATAACGCAATACATCCTGTTTGCCGGGAAACTCTTCCAGATACTCGTGCAGCCAGACGGCCCAGTTGCGCGAAGTGGAGATTTTGTCGCCCTCCAAATTGAGGAATTCGTTGGCAGGAACATTTTCGGGAAGGATGTAACTGCCTTCGGCTTTCAACATCGTGGGAAAAACGATGCAGTGGAATACGATGTTATCTTTCCCGATGAAATGGACCATTTTGGTCTCCTCATCTTTCCAGTACTTTTCCCACGTATCGGGAAGCAGCTCCTTGGTATTGGAGATGTAACCGATGGGGGCGTCGAACCATACGTACAGTACCTTTCCTTCGGCTCCCTCTACGGGTACGGGTACCCCCCAATCCAAATCGCGGCTGACGGCACGGGGTTGCAACCCCATATCCAACCACGATTTACACTGTCCATACACATTGGGCTTCCACTCCTTGTGCCCTTCGAGTATCCACTGGCGGAGAAAGTCCTCGTATTTGTCGAGCGGCAGATACCAGTGCTTGGTTTCGCGCATAACGGGGGTACTTCCGCTGATGGCCGACCGGGGGTTGATCAGGTCGGTGGCGTTGAGCGAGGTGCCGCAGGCTTCGCATTGGTCGCCGTAAGCGTGCTCGTTCTTGCAATGGGGACAAGTCCCGGTGATATAACGGTCTGCCAGGAACTGGTGCGCCTCCTGATCATAATACTGTTCGCTCGTCTTTTCAATAAAGACGCCTTTGTCGTAGAGGGTACGGAAGAAGTCGGAGGCTGTCTGGTGATGTATCGCCGAACTTGTACGGGAATATATATCGAACGATATCCCGAAATCTTCAAACGATTTTTTTATGATGTTGTGATAACGATCTACCACATCCTGCGGAGAAACGCCTTCGGCTTTGGCTTTGAGGGTGATGGGTACACCATGTTCGTCCGATCCGCCAATCATGATCACATCCTCTCCTTTGAGGCGGAGGTAGCGGGTATAGATGTCGGCAGGGACGTACACGCCTGCCAAATGTCCGATGTGTACCGGCCCGTTTGCATACGGAAGCGCGGTAGTTACCAATGTGCGTTTAAATTTCTTTTC
>CASGEW010000116.1 GCA_949300615.1 uncultured Bacteroidales bacterium | reverse complement strand
GGGAACTACAATTTCAGCCTGCAAGATGTCATTTCGCGTGAATTCGCCATACAATCGGGCAGTAGCGTAACTTTCAGAGGTAACCCCAAAGCAGCCGACCTGAGTATCTCGGCCAGTTATACGGTAACTGCCAATTTACAGGACCTGGACGAAAGCTTTGCGGACGACAAAGAATTGACCCGGACGAACATCCCCGTCCAAACGATATTGTCGGTAAACGGAGACCTGCAACGTCCGGAACTGGCCTTCGACATACAACTGCCATCATTGAGCCAGGACATCGAACGGCGCGTCAAAAACATCATCAGCACCGACGACATGATGAACCGGCAAATCATCTACTTACTGGCGTTGGGGAAATTCTATACCCCCGACTACATGAACGTGGGACAAAACCGCAGCAATGAACTGGCTTCGGTTGCCTCCTCCACCCTGTCGTCGCAATTAAACAACCTGCTCAGCCAGATCAGCGACAACTGGAACATCGGGACAAACATCCGAAGCGATAAGGGAGACTTCTCCGACGTGGAATTTGAACTGGCCCTATCCAGCCAGCTACTCAACAACCGACTCATTTTCAACGGGAACTTCGGATACCGGGACAATCAAATAAACGACAACCTGTTTATCGGTGATTTCGACCTGGAATACCTCCTGAGCAAAAGCGGGAACCTGCGGTTGAAAGCATACAACCACTACAACGATAAAAACTACTACATAAAATCGGCCTTGACCACCCAAGGAGTAGGGGTTATATTCAAACGGGATTTCGTTCGGTTCTCCGATCTGTTCTACCGTATCCGCAACCAAATTAACAGAATTCGTAAAAAGCGACTCAACAAAAAGCAGCTCGAAACGTTATCTATACCAAGAGAGCAAGAGTCGGAACCTCTCATCCCCGAAACAGAGGTAACCGACAGCTCTCCTATTTAATATAGGTAACATCCGAAGCGAGCCGCTCATGAAAAAAATTATTTTACTATCTGTTTTTCTGCTAACCGGTCTTTTCTTATCGCAAATCATACCCGGACTATTGGGGGCACATTACCCCGGAATAAAACATTCGCTAGACAATCTGATGTTCGTCTGCCTTGCCTACATCATGATCAATGTAGGGAGAGAATTTGAACTCGAAAAAAAAAGGTGGAAAAGTTATCTGAAAGACGCTGCCATTGCCATGTTAGCTGCCGCTACTCCCTGGATCATCATTGCCTTCTATTTCATGTACCTGCTCCCTGCCACCGAATGGGGAAATTGGACAGCTTGGAAAGAGAACTTGCTGTTAAGTTGCTTTGCGGCTCCTACTTCGGCCGGGATATTGTTTACAATGCTGGCCGCCGCCGGATTAAAAAGTGCCTGGATATACCAAAAGACACAGGTCCTTGCCATATTCGACGATTTAGGTACTATCCTGCTACTGATACCATTGCAATTTTTTATGATCGGATTAAAATGGGAACTGTTTATTATCGTCTTTATCGTAGCCGGATTGCTCACCTTCGGATGGAAACGGCTGGGACACTATACCCTGAACCAATCCGCGGCCATGATTATCCTTTACTCCATCGGGTTGGTATTTATCTGCTCGGCTATTTACACCGCATCGAAAAAACTTTTCGACGGCGGAGTCCATATCGAGGTTCTGTTGCCTGCATTTATCCTGGGAATCGTCATGAAGACCACCCACCATCACCCGGAGGAAGATGTGCGCATAGAACATAAACAACATAAAAACAACATTACGCAAATCATCCGTCGTATTACACACCCCTCTTCGGCGGCAGAAACAGAACTGATCTCTGATATTGTATCCTATCTTTTCATGTTTTTAGTAGGAATCAATACACCTTTATTTATAGGAGATCTTCCAGACATATCCAAAGCCACCAGTATCACCGCCTCCCAACCGATGTTCGAATGGAGCGTTATTATCTGGCACGTCATCGTGGTTACGTTACTCTCTAACATCGGGAAAATGATTCCCGTCCTTTTCTATCGCGACAAAAACATTTTGGAAAGATTAGCCCTTTCCATCGGGATGTTTACTCGGGGCGAAGTAGGCGCGGGCATCATCATCATTGCATTGGGATATAACCTGGGAGGCCCGATTCTGATCATCGCCCTGCTCAGTTTAGTCCTAAACCTGGTTTTAACAGGCGCGTTTGTCATGATTGTCAAAAAACTATCGCTGAAAGTGTATGGAGAAACGGCCAGTAAAGAGTGCTACATTTAAGTAAGGAGAAGATTTTTCATCGAAAGATTTCATCCTTCCGTTATTTCTGCGTAACTTCGAAACCGAATAACGGGAGGATGCTGTGTATCCAAAAGTTATAAGTAAAATATTTCAAAAAAAAAAGCGATATATTTTGATATTGTTCAAATTTATTGCATATTTGTGGAGTGAAAAAACACACAGCCCTTACAGAAAACCAAATATTTTTTATTTTTTTTGTTAAGACTTTAAGTAATCACAAGCTTATAATTACACTTTAAATTTAAACATTACTATCATGAGTGAAATTTCAAGAAGAAGCTTTCTTCAAAGAAGTGCAGTTGCTGCATTGGGACTCACGGTTGTACCTAACACAGTGTTAGGTAAAAGTTGGGGACACACAGCACCTACGGATAAACTGAATATCGCAGGTGTAGGTATCGGAGGTATGGGTAATGGTAACCTGGGCGCAATGATGACAGAAAACATCGTAGCTCTCTGCGACGTTGACTGGAAGTATGCCGGGAAAGGTGGTTTTGCTCGTTGTCCGGACGCTAAGAAATACAAAGATTTCCGCGTTATGTTCGATGAACTGGGTGACTCTATCGATGCCGTATTGGTTGCAACAGCTGACCACACACACGCCATCATTGCTGCACAAGCCATGACGATGGGAAAACACGTTTATGTTCAAAAACCGTTGACTCACACCGTTTACGAATCTCGTTTGTTAACCAAACTGGCAGACAAATATAAAGTGGCTACACAAATGGGGAACCAAGGTTCTTCCGGTGCAGGCGTTCGTCAAGTTTGCGACTGGATCTGGAACGGCGAAATCGGCGAAGTAACCAAAGTGGAAGCCTTTACTGACCGTCCTATCTGGCCTCAAGGTTTGAACAAACCCGAAGGAAAAACAAAAGTTCCGAAAGATTTGGATTGGGAATTGTTCTTAGGCCCGGCTAAATTCCGTGAATACAACCCCATTTACCACCCGTGGAACTGGCGTGGATGGTGGGACTTCGGTACCGGAGCACTTGGTGATATGGCTTGCCACATCTTGCATCCCGTATTCAAAGGTCTTAAATTAGGATATCCTACCCGTGTACAGGCCAGCTCAACCAAACTTTTGTCTGATTGCGCTCCCTCTGCACAAAAAGTAAAATTGGTATTCCCCGCTCGCGACAATATGCCGAAAGTTGCCATGCCCGAAGTAGAAGTATGGTGGTACGACGGTGGTATCAAACCCGAACTCCCCGCAGGTTGGCCGGTTGGAAGAAACCCGAACGATTCAGGAGGTGGCGTTATCTTCTACGGAACGAAGGACATTCTGATTTGCGGTTGCTACGGTGTTAATCCGTGGTTGCTCTCTGGTAGAAAACCCAAATCACCCAAAACTCAACGCGAAATCACTGTTTCTCACGAACAAGACTGGATCAGAGCTTGTAAAGAAAGCGCCGCTAACCGCGTAAAACCAGCTTCTGATTTCAGCGAAGCAGGACCGTTCAACGAAATGGTTGTAATGGGTGTATTGGCTACCCGTCTGCAAAACCTGAACCGCGAATTGTTGTGGGATGGTCAAAAGATGGAATTCACCAACATCAAGGATAACGATGAAATCAGAGTGATGATATCTGACGACTTCCACGTAGTAGATGGCGACCCGAAATTCGATACGAAATGGAGTGAACCGTTCAATGCAAAAGCTTTTGCTGCTGAATTGATCAAACACACCTATCGCGACGGATGGAGCTTGCCTGATATGCCGAAATAATTTTTCACAAAAAACAAATTATCTTGATTACAATAGAGAGGGGGAAATATTTTATTTCCCCTCTTTTTATTTTAATACAAATCTCCTAAAAAGAGATATTTTCTATCCCTTCTTCATATTTCCAATAATACCGACATACCAGACAGATCCT
>CASGEW010000115.1 GCA_949300615.1 uncultured Bacteroidales bacterium | reverse complement strand
AGACCTCCGCTCAGTTCCTTGGAGCCTTCCGCCGACTGAGCGGAGAAGGCAAAAATAATGCCCATTACAATGGCCGTCGCGGCCCACAGAAAAATCAGCAAGCTTGTTCTTTTCTTACCTGCAATTGAAAAAATCTTATCAGTCATATCTCTCACCGCTTTCAAAGATCGGCACTCCCAGGTATGTCGAGTAAGTTATTCCCGAGCAGTTGGGAGAGAGGGCAAAGGCCTTGTTTCTCGAAAAAACGGGATAGACATAATAATTCTCTATGAGAAATTCTTCGCATCTTTTGGTAAGCTCCGTTTTGTCGTCGCTATCGGCCGTTAAAGCCTGCTGAACCATTTTATTACGGTAGGTGCTTCCGGTGCCATTTTCGGTATATTGCTGGCCTATGGGATGACGTTTCCCAATACGCCGTTGTATATTATGTTTATTCCGATACCGATTAAGGCGAAATATTTTGTGATTTTCTACGGTATTGTTGAATTGTTCTTTGGCGTAGGAAATTTCTCGGGAGACAATATTGCTCACTTCGCCCATCTGGGAGGTATGTTGTTCGGTTATTTCCTGATAAAATATTGGAGGATGAAAGGATTTAACAATGGCCGCTATTTTTGATAATTTGCAAAACCGATATCGTTTGGGATCGTCGTTGATAAAATTGATTTTTATCAACGTGGGGGTTTTCCTTGTCTTGCGGTTAACCGGCGTATTGCTGATGCTTTTCAACGTAGATTCGATGCCGCTCCTTCATACGGTGCAAATGCCGTCGAGCCCGCTGCTGCTTTTGTCGCGTCCGTGGACGCTCGTTACCTATATGTTCGTGCATTACGACCTGTTGCACATTTTGTTCAACATGCTTTGGCTCTATTGGTTTGGCGAGATATTTTTACGTTATTTTTCCGACAAACAATTAGTAGGTCTCTATCTGTTGGGCGGATTGGGAGGTGCGCTTCTCTATCTGTTGTCTTACAATCTTTTTCCCTATTTTGAGCCGATGGCCCGAAACAGCTGGTTGATGGGCGCTTCGGCCTCTGTATTGGCCATTGTTATTGCCATGGCATTCTATATGCCCGATTACAAAATAAATTTGCTCTTTTTGGGTGCCGTGTCGCTTAAATACATAGCGCTTTTTACCGTTGTATTGGACCTGTTGAGTATAACCTCTTCCAATGCCGGTGGACATATCGCCCACTTAGGAGGAGCATTGATCGGATATTTGTTTGTGGTCAGGTTAAAAAAAGGAAAAGATCTGACGTCGCCTGTCAATCGGTTGCTGGATAAGCTCGTTACCCTATTCAAGGCCAAGCCTCGTATGCGCGTAAAGGTCAATGAGCACTATCGCCGTCCGGAAACCGATATGGAGTACCGGGCCCGCAAAAAAAAGGAGATGGAGGAGATCGACCGTATTCTGGATAAAGTGCGTCAGTCGGGTTATGAACATCTTTCGGCAGAAGAGAAAAAACGGTTGTTTGATGCCGGAAATAAATAGTGTATGCAGATTCTTCGGAAAATATTGGATCATTTGCTTTTGACGCTTAATGCTTTAAGCGTGCTATTGCTTTTCTGTTCGGCCTATTCCTATTGGGTATCGCCCGGACAAATGGCTCTGTCTGTTTTTTTAGGGTTGCTGTTTCCGGTATTTTTGATATTGAATGTAGGGTTTGTTGTTTTTTGGCTTTTCAGTAAAAGTAGGTGGTTTGCGTTGGTGTCGGTGCTGGGATTGTTGTTTTGCGGGGGGAGTGTACGCAATTTTTGCCCGCTCAACCTTTGGAATGATTCGGTGGATAAGGATGAGACTACGCTCTCAGTTTTGTCTTATAATGTCCATTATTTTAACGATTACAAGTCCCATACCGAAAAATCGCCCAATGAAATTATCAACTATATCAAGGAACAAGATGCCGATATTGTCTGTTTGCAAGAGTTTGGCGTTTTTAAAAAGGAGGAGGGTTTCTTGACAGAACGTCAAATTCGCAAAGCATTGTCGCAATATAAATATTACCATTTTTCTCCTAAAAGCGAGTGGCCCAAAGCAAAAATAGGAATGGCCTGTTTCTCGAAATATCCGATAAAAAAAGTCCAGGAGGTGGAACTCTCCCGGAAAACATATAACGGATCGAGCCTTTATGAGATCGATGTAAAGGGAGAAAAGATTGTATTGATAAACAATCACCTTGAATCGAATCGTTTTACCGAAGTCGAAAAAAAAATGTATCGCAATACGATCAAGAACCTGGATCTGGTCAATATCGACAGCCTCAAACAACGTTTGATGTTGAAATTGGATAAAGCTGCTAAGGTTCGGGCTCAGCAGGCCGATCATTTAGCAGAAGTCATCGCCCAATATGGAGACAGGGTGATTGTTTGCGGAGACTTTAACGATACCCCTATGTCGTATATTTACCATACCATACGTGGCGATATGAAAGACGCCTATGTAGAGACGGGGTTCGGTCCTGGAATCACCTATCATGAGAATGGTTTCTGGTTTAGGATAGACCATTTGTTGTACGGGAAGGCTTTTCGGGCAGTAAGTTCACGGATCGGGAATAAAAAATATTCAGATCACTATCCGTTATTTGTTACATTGGCTATCAAATAAAGAAAGGTTGAGGTAGGGTAGGCTTGGCTATTCGGCCTCCGATGGTAGAGACAGGGGAAAAATGAGAAAAGTAAAATATATAATCTGTTTATTTTTGTCGTTGCTTTGGCTCAACGAGGGGTTATCCCAGAATCCGGATATTTGGTTGGCGGAACGTATCAACCGTTGGGATTCGAAAGATGTCAGGCTATTCAGCCGTACGGTGGTCAACAGCGAGGTGATCGTTGCTTTGGCTGTTCCGGCAGGAATAGCTATCTACGGACTCTATTCCGATGAAATGAAATACCTGAACGATGCGGTAGTCGTTTGTGCCAGTATTGCCGGGTCGTATGCCTTGACGCAAGCGTTTAAATGGATGATAGACCGGAAACGCCCTTATGAAAAATATCCGGAACGGATTGTTTGTCGCGATCCCTCTTCCTCGTCCTCTTTTCCCTCCTCCCATACGTCGGTGGCTTTTGCCTTGGCCACTACGCTCAGTTTGCAGTATCCCCGTTGGGAGGTAATCGTCCCCTCCATGTTGTGGGCCTCGGCGGTGGGCTTTGCCCGGATCAATCAGGGAGTGCATTATCCTTCGGATGTATTTGGCGGAATGATTTTGGGTGCCGGTACCGCTTATCTCTCGTATCGTATTAACAAATGGTGGTTGAATAAACGTTCGTTTCAGATGCCCTATGCCGTACAAGTTGTTTATCCGGAGTAATATCGAGCTGGATTTATGAGTCCTTGCTTTTTTATACCGATAATGACAGATACAATTTTTGGGGGGCTTTTCAGAAGAGTAATGAATTGTAAATTCAAAGAGGTAAATTTTCTATTTCGATGCAGAACGTTTTTGCGTAGCCGTTTCCCGTAATATTTTTGTAGAATTAACATTTTGAGGCACTGTGTTGCCTATTTATTTGCATTTTTTGTTTATGTTAAAATGTGTGTGCAGCTTTATAGGTGCCTCTGATTTTAACAAAAATAAACGGTATAAGGCCTCGCTCTGTCTCTTTCTCCTTGAAAAATCAGCAGATTTTATATTTCTGTTAATATAAAAATGTGGAAGAAAAAATAGTTATACGAATATTACATCTTAGAATAAATGTTTATATTTGTACAAAAGAACCAAATTGATGCCAATGATTTCAGAAATTTCCTTTTTTTTGTTAAATTGAAAGGTGTTTTTTATGTGCAATAAATTTTAGTTAAATGCTAAATATTGGAGGCGACAAGTAAAAAAAGATGTAATTATTTTTGATATTACTGAAAATACTTTAAATTTGCCTCGAATATAATAGTGCGAAGTGCCCTAAAATGGATTAAAATATAATAAATTCTTTTGATTATCAGAGTGTTGTTCTTCGTTTTTGTGCCTGAAAGAGGTGCGTTTGGAGTAGATTTTCAAAAGAAAGAAAAGATATAAATTATTTTTAAATCAGAGTAGTAACCAAAAAAAAGAGAGAAAAATATGAAAGATTCCAGCTGATACCTAATTTTTAATGTGTGAAATTGCGATCGAAAATATCGTTCGCCATTTAATAAAAAGAGATTATTTGGTGTTTCAACCTTAAAGATTAATAAACCAAACACATAGTTATGAAAATAGACATAACTCG
>CASGEW010000114.1 GCA_949300615.1 uncultured Bacteroidales bacterium | reverse complement strand
TAACATTGGCCGTTCCTCCTCGCTGTTCCGGTCCGTACGAAGGCATCCAACTTACTTCTTTATTTTCCATCAATCCGGAATAGGCCAAAATTTTTCCCATCGAGAGAACTCCCTGTCCTCCGAATCCGGCTATAATGATCTCTTGTTTCATAATCTTCCGCTTAAATTTTATACGTTTTTCAGGTCTCCCAACGGATATTTGGCAAACATATTCTCTTCCATCCATTTGTTGGCCGCAGCAGGCGACATCTTCCACCCCGAATTGCAAGTAGAAACAAATTCTACCAACGAAGTTCCTTTCTTGTTCATCGAGTTTTCAAATGCCTGGCGCAAGGCTTTCTTGGCTTTTTTTACCGCAGCAGCCGTATGTACGCTTTGACGGGTAACATAACAAGCGCCATCTAATTGGGCCACCAGATCGGATATTTTTAGAGGATAACCGTTCAATTCAACATTCCGACCATAAGGGCAGGTAGCCGTAACCATACCTTCGAGTGTGGTCGGAGCCATCTGTCCGCCCGTCATACCGTAAATGGCGTTGTTCACAAACACGATGGTGATATTCTCTCCCCGATTGCAGGCATGGATGGTTTCGGCCGTACCGATAGCGGCCAAATCGCCATCGCCCTGATAGGTAAATACCATCTTTTCCGGATTAAGCCGCTTGATGGCTGTGGCAATAGCCGGAGCACGTCCATGAGCTGCTTCTTCCCAGTCAATATCTATATAATTGTAGGCGAAAACGGCACAACCGACAGGGGCGATACCAATGGTTTTTTCTTCCATTCCCATCTCGTCGATAACCTCTGCAATCAACTTGTGAATTACGCCGTGGCTGCAACCAGGACAATAGTGCATCGGATTATCGTTCATCAAACGTGGTTTACCGTAAACCAAGTTTTCGGGTTTTACTATTTCGTTTATATCCATAATGTCTCTTTTTTAGTGATTTGCTCTACAAAAAACCTCTACTTATTGAATCAGTTTTTGTTTTATCGCATCCAACACTTCATCGGGTGTAGGTACGATTCCGCCCAAACGGCCAAAATGTTCCACTTTTACCCGACCGTTAACCGCCAGACGGACATCTTCTACCATTTGTCCGGCATTCAACTCAACGGAAATCATCCCTTTTACCTTGTCAGCATACGAAGAGATAATTTCTTTGGGGAAGGGCCAAAGGGTTATGGGGCGCAACAAGCCGATTTTCAACCCTTCGGCAGAAGCCATTTCAATGGTTTTCTGACAAATTCGCGCCATAGACCCAAACGCCACGATCAGGTAATCGGCATCTTGACAGCCAATCTCTTCATAACGGACTTCCGCTTTTTCTATTTCCCTGTATTTGGCTTGGAAACGGATGTTGTTTTCCTCCATTTTAGCCGGGTCCAGTTCCAACGAGGTAATTACGTTACGCTGACGACCAGCCGGTTTTCCCTGAACAGCCCACGGCATTTGTGCACGAATCTCCTCTTCCGTTCTACGGGGACGGAACGGAGGCAATACTACTTTTTCCATCATCTGGCCGATAATACCGTCAGCCAGAATCATGGCGGGATTGCGATATTTAAAGGCCAAATCGAAACTTAATCCTACAAAATCGGCCATCTCCTGTACCGATGCGGGCGCCAACGTAATCAGGCGATAGTCTCCGTGTCCACCACCTTTTACGGCCTGGAAATAGTCAGCCTGGCTCGGTTGGATGGTACCCAATCCCGGGCCTCCACGCATAACGTTGATAATCAAACACGGAAGTTCTGCCCCCGCAATATAGGAAATACCTTCTTGTTTCAAGCTCACACCGGGGCTGGACGACGAAGTCATCACGGCTTTTCCCGTTCCGGCTCCACCATATACCATATTGATGGCAGCCACTTCACTCTCGGCCTGCAAAACCACCATCCCGGTCGTTTCCCACGGCTTCAATTCCATTAATGTCTCCATAATCTCCGATTGTGGAGTAATGGGATACCCGAAATATCCATCAGCTCCGTAACGTACCGCAGCATGAGCAATGGCTTCGTTTCCCTTCATTAACTTTACTTCTTCTGTCATATCTGTGTTTCTATTTTATACGGACTTTATAATTTCACTTTGTATATAGTAATACATCCATCGGGACATACATAGCCACAACTGGCACATCCGATACAGTTATCCGGATTTTTCATATACACAAAATGGTAACCTTTATTATTCACGTCTCTGCCATTCAGAGCCAAGACATCGGAGGGACAGGCAACCACGCACAATTCACAGCCTTTACATCGTTCTTCGTTAACGACCACAGCTCCTTTTATTTTTGCCATATCTTGTTTTGATTTTAAAATTCCGCACAAAATTATACTTTTTTCTTTTGAAAATCTATACCTGGCAGGTTAAATAATCGAATTATCCCATTTTCACAAAAACGCAAATACCGGTTTTGATTTTAAAAAGAAAAGCTATAATTTCGTTTCTCAAAACAAACAGACAGGTATGCAAGCATCCTTATATTTAATCCCTGTACCATTGGGAGAAACAAAATTAGATCGCATATTACCCTCATACAACAGAGAGATTATCGGCTCGATTCATCATTTTATCGTAGAAAATGTCCGCACTGCACGGCGGTTCCTGAAAAAGTCCAATCCGGACATTGTCATAGACAAATTAACGTTCTACCCTCTGAACAAACATACTTCACCTGAAAATTTGTCGGATTATCTGACGCCGATAGAAAAAGGAGAATCGGTAGGTATCATATCCGAAGCCGGATGTCCGGCAATAGCCGATCCCGGAGCAGATGTGGTAGCCATGGCCCAACAAAAAGGATACAACGTAATTCCTCTCGTAGGGCCTTCATCTATCTTGCTGTCTTTGATGGCTTCCGGCTTTAACGGACAGAGTTTCTCCTTTTGGGGGTACCTGCCCATCGACACCTCCGAAAAGATAAAAAGACTAAAACTGTTGGAACAGAGAATATACAACGAAAACCAAACCCAGATATTTATAGAGACGCCTTACAGGAATCACAAAACAGTCGAAGATATTATCAAATATTGCCGACCTCAAACACGTTTGTGCATCGCAGCGGACATTACTTGCGAAGACGAGTACATACGCACCCTTACCCTGCATGAATGGCGCAAGGAAAAACTGGACCTACACAAAAAACCGTGCATATTTTTGCTATACAAATAAGTCAAGCGGTACCTTTGCACAGAAAAAAGAGACACATTGCATGAATCTACGATTTTTAAGCCTTGCCAGTGGCAGCAGCGGAAATTGTTATTACCTGGGAAACTCCCGATACGGAATCCTGATCGATGCCGGAATCGGCATACGCACCATAAAAAAAAGATTGAGCGAAAACAACATTCCGCTTGAATCCATACTGGCTCTATTCATTACCCACGACCACGCCGACCACATCAAAGCAGCCGGTTGCTTAGGAGAGAAATACCATATTCCAGTTTACACGACCGAACAGATACACGTCGGTATGAATCGCAATTACTGCATGAGAGAAAAAATCGTCTCTGCCAAGCGTATAATTGAAAAAGACCGGCCGTTAAAGTTGCAAGATTTTGTTATCACCCCCTTTGAGGTACCACACGACGGTACCGACAACATCGGATATTTGATAGAGTACAATTGTCAAAAAATTGCTTTCTCGGCTGATCTCGGCTATATCCCGGAACAGGTGGCCGATTACCTGAGACAAGCCGATTATCTGGTAATAGAGTCCAACTACGACGAAGAGATGTTGCGACACGGCCCCTACCCGTACCACCTGAAACACCGTATTGCCAATAAATACGGGCACATGAACAACGCCGAGACAGCGGACTTTCTGGCCCACAACATCACCCCTCAATTAAAATATATTTTTCTTTGCCATTTAAGCAAAGAGAACAATCTTCCCGAACTGGCATATAAAACAGTAGAACAACGGTTGTCACAAGAAGGGATCATTGTAGGAAAAGATGTACAACTGATAACGTTAGCACGAAACAATCCAAGTCAACTGTATGTTTTTTAACCGACCGCTCAAATTATTCCAATTTTTCGTTACAAAAAAATTGCACTTTTCATAAAAAGCATTACCTTTGCAGCCGGATCGTAAAAGCGATGACTTCGTAGCTCAGTTGGTAGAGCAAATGACTATTAATCTTGGGGCCGAGGGTTCGAGCCCCTCCGAGGTCACAAACAACAAGCCGTTGATGTAGATGTTAAACATCTAAATCAACGGCTTTTCTAT
>CASGEW010000113.1 GCA_949300615.1 uncultured Bacteroidales bacterium | reverse complement strand
ATCGCCTTTTGTTATCTTTGCAACATCCCCAACAAAGAAATTTGATAACGATGAATATCTCTGACTTTGAAATCATGGCGCCAGTGGGTTCGTACGACTCGTTAACTGCCGCCATACAGGGCGGGGCAGATTCCGTCTATTTTGGTATCGAGGGGTTGAATATGCGCTCGCGCTCATCCAACAACTTCTCGCTCGACGATCTGCGCCAGATTGCCGCCATCTGCCAGGAACACGGCATGAAAAGTTACCTGACGGTAAACACCATCATCTACGACAACGACATTGCCTATATGCGGTCGATCATCGACGCGGCTCGGTCGGCCGGTATCTCGGCCATCATCGCCAGCGACATCGCCGCCATGACCTATGCCCGCAGCATCGGGGTAGAGGTACACCTCTCCACACAGTTGAACATCACCAATGTAGAGGCGTTGCGCTTCTTTGCCCAATTTGCCGACGTGGTAGTACTGGCACGCGAACTGAACCTCGACCAGGTATCCCACATCTTCAAGTCCATTCAGGAAGAACACATTACCGGCCCCTCCGGACAACTCATCCGGATCGAGATGTTTTGCCACGGAGCACTCTGCATGGCGGTATCGGGAAAATGTTACCTGAGCCTGCATGAAATGAACAGTTCTGCCAACCGGGGAGCGTGTATGCAGATCTGCCGGCGCGGCTACATCGTAAAGGATAAAGAGAGCGACATCGAAATGGAGATAGACAACCAATACATCATGTCGCCCAAAGACTTAAAGACCATCCACTTCCTCAATAAAATGATCGACGCCGGGGTACGTGTATTCAAAATCGAGGGACGTGCCCGCGGCCCCGAATACGTACGTACGGTAGTGGAATGTTACAAACAGGCCCTGCAAGCCTGCTTGGAAGGGAGCTTCTCGGAAGAGAAAATCGCCGCATGGGACAATCGGCTGCGTACCGTATTCAACCGGGGATTCTGGAACGGATACTATTTGGGACAACGGTTGGGAGAGTGGAGCCACAAATATGGATCGGAAGCAACGGAGAAAAAAGTTTACATCGCCAAAGGCGTAAAATATTTCTCCAACATCGGCGTAGCCGAATTCCTGATGGAGACGCAAACTTTACGGGTAGGCGACAAGGTATTGATAACCGGTCCCACCACGGGAGCCATCACCACCGAAATAACCGAAATCCGGGTCGATCTGAAACCCGTACCGGAAACCGTCAAGGGAGAACGGTTCTCCATCCGCATACCGGAGAAGATACGTCCCTCGGATAAAATGTTCAAACTGGTCAGCAACCCAACCTTTCAACAACCCGGAACAGCCGAAAAATAATCCCTTCCGGATGTAGGAAATTCGTCGTTTATTTCGTAATATTGTACTGTTTTCCAAAATATTATATTATGAAACACTTAATACACCTGATCGGTTCCCGCCTGATTATCGGACTCTGTTTAGGACTCATCACAGGGCTCTCTTCCTGCTCTTCGGGCAACAAACAATCGAAACTTGCCTTCCAGGCAGAAGCTACCACGGGCGAGGGCTCCATCTGGCATCCCGAACGCCAGTCGCTTTTCTGGGTGGATATCGAAGGAAAACGGTTGTATGAGTTCTTACCGAAGGAAAAGAGATGCAACACGTGGGATTTCGGCAGCATGATCTCGACCGTTGTCCCGGAATCGAAAACCTCCATGGTTGTGGCGCTTCAAAACGAGATTATCCGATTGAACGTAGAAAACGGGACCCGACATCCCGTGGCATCCATCGACGACAAATACGGAAAGAACCGTTGCAACGACGGCAAATGCGACCCTTCGGGACGGTTGTGGGTCGGTACGATGGGCTTTGACGGACAGACCGGTGCCGCATCGCTTTTCCGGGTAACCCCGGACGGGAGGGTAACGAAGATGATAGACAGCGTTACCATCTCTAACGGATTGGTCTGGACGGCCGACAAACAATATATGTATTACATCGACACCCCGACCCGTCAGATTGCACGCTACCGGTACAACGACGACACGGGAGAAATCTCCTTCGACGGCATCGCCGTCAAGATTCCCGACGGATGCGGGTCGCCCGACGGCATGACAATAGACAACCGCGGCAATCTATGGGTAGCGCACTGGGGCGGATACGGCGTATATTGCTGGGACCCGCAAACGGGAAAACTGCTTCAAAAAATAGATGTCCCTGCCCCCCACGTAGCATCGTGCGCTTTCGGGGGGAAAAACCTGGATGTACTTTACATCACTACCGCCCGCGCCGGGCTGTCGAAAGATATGTTGGAGAAATATCCGTTAAGCGGTAGCCTGTTCGTTTGCAAACCGGGAGCACAGGGTGTCAAAGCAAACTATTTCGGCCGAAAATAACACACGAATAATATTCTCTAAACCTTTATTTTATGATGAAACACACTCAAACCTGGCTATTTTGTCTGGCAACCTTTTTGTCCATTCCCCTATCGGTACCGGGACAAACAACGATAAAGCATAGCGACACAAAGGAGATAGAGAAGTGGATCTCCTCTACCTTCTCCCCCAAAAAATTACCGCCATTTTCTTTTGTATATGACGGGAAACCCTCCTCCTCTTTCCTGAAAAAATGGAAATTCCAGAAACAGAAAGAGGCCGATTCTTCGACAGAAAAGGTAAAATATCAATTTACATACACCAACCCCGACGACGGGATGCAGGTCATCTGCCACGTAACCGGATACAGAGACTTTCAAGCGGTAGAATGGGTATTGCATTTTTCCAACACTTCGGGCCATCGCTCCGCCAACATTCGCGACATAAACGTCGCCGACTGCCTTTTCTCCGGAGGGAAGGCATCGGGATATACGCTTCGAACAGCTGCCGGAAGCACCGGATCGAGAGGCGATTTCAGACCCTTGGAATACCCGATGGAAACAGACTCTACATACCGCTTCTCGCCCGAACGGGGACGATCGTCGGACGGAATGGCATTTCCATTCTACAACCTGATTCCGACAAACACCGAAAACGGATGTTGCCTGGCTATCGGTTGGACGGGCACCTGGTTTGCCAACTTTACTCCACAAGAAAACGGCATATCGATCTTTTCAGGGCTGAAAAATGCCGATTTCTTCCTGTATCCCGGCGAGTCGGTACGAACCCCACTGGTCTCTTTCCTGTTCTGGACAGGAGACGACATGACCGGACATAACCGGTTCAGGCAATTTATCCTGGCCCATCACACACGAAAAATCAACGGAAAGATGGCCGATCCTCCCCTATGCGGAGGATTCGACTGGGGAGACCCGGCCCCTTGCAACGAATACGGATGCCTGACCGAGGATATGGCTATCGCCTTGGCTAAACGTTACCAACAGTTTGGCATACTCCCGGAGGTATTTTGGTTAGATGCCGGTTGGTACACGGGATCGGGAGGCCCGAACTTTGAAGGGAGGAACTGGGCGAATACCGTCGGATCGTGGACAATCGACGAGGAACGATTCCCCCATGGATTCAAAACCCTCTCGAACGTAATCCACTCGTTAGGGGCTAAATTCATGGTTTGGTTTGAGCCGGAACGGGTAATGGAAGGTACCAAATTTGCCGTAGAGCATCCGGAATGGATGTTGAAGGTTCCGGGGAACAACTCGACATTCTTATACGATTTAGGGAACCGACAAGCCTGCGACTACCTGTGCCAGTACATCGGCGACTTCATACAGGAGAACGGGATAGACTATTACCGGCAAGACTTCAATATGCCCATCGACGACTATTGGACGGCAAACGATGAGCCGGGACGAAAAGGGATTAAAGAGATTCGCCACATCGAAGGGCTATACCGTTTCTGGGATTATCTTTTGGAGCGCTTCCCCGAACTGCAAATCGACAACTGTTCCAGCGGAGGACGCCGAATAGACCTCGAAACAACCTCCCGCTCGCTTCCCCTCTGGCGAACCGATTACCATTACGGAGAACCCAACGGATACCAATGCCACACCTATGGATTAAATATGTTTTTACCGTTACACGGAACCGGGATTTACGGGACAGACCCCTACAACTCCCGTTCCAGTTTCAGCAGTGCCATGGTCATAAACTGGGAACTGGCCGGCAGAAGCGGATCAATCGGCGATATGCAACAGGTATTGGCTACATACAAAGAGATCAGGCCCTATTACCTGAAAGATTATTATCCGCTTACCGGACTGGGCGATTTAACCGGGGACGATGTCTGGTTGGCCTACCAGCTGCATGATGCAGATAACGACTCCGGAATCGTCGTTGCGTTTAAAAGATTCGACGCCCGACAAAATCAAATAGAGGTCTCTTTGCAACGCATCGATCCGGAGGCTCAATATGAAATATTCGACGACAATACCGGCAAGAGATACCAGCTAAGCGGACAAGAATTGGCTAACGGATGGAAACTTTCCATCGAGGAGGCATCCGGATCGCTTTTATACA
>CASGEW010000112.1 GCA_949300615.1 uncultured Bacteroidales bacterium | reverse complement strand
CAAATCAGAAAATCAGAAAACAGGATTTTCATTTGCCTCTGTTCTCACCTTTCACTATATTTGGATAATATAGGAGGCGGCTCGGCATAGTCAAGTCAGAAAACAGGATTTCCATTTGCCTCTGCTCTCACCTTTCCCTATATTTGGATAATATAGGAGGCGGCTCGGCATAGTCAAATCAGAAAACAGGATTTTCATTTGCCTCTGCTCTCGCCTTTCACTATATTTGTAGGGCCGTTTTTGCCGTATGCAAATGTAAGCGATTTATTTCAACATGCCGAAACTTATCTGCATTATATTATTATTATTTGTATTCGTATCTGGATGCGGAAGAAAAGCCAAAGAAAGTACTCCCGAACGAAAGGACCTACCGGAGATCTTACTGTCCAAAGAGTTACGCGTCTTGACCCTTTACAGCTCTACTTCCTACTTTTTGTATCGGGGAGAAGAGATGGGGTATGAATTTGAGCTGGCCCGGCGATTTGCCCTCTCACAAGGGCTACATATAAAGGTAATCGTAGCCGAAAATATCTCCCGCTTAATCGAAATGCTGGAAAACGGCGAAGGCGACATCGCGGCCTACACGTTGCCCGTAACCAATGAGCTTCGGCAACGGTTGATCTATTGCGGTGAAGAGATCATTACCCATCAGGTATTGATCCAGCGACGCGGCAACAAAGAAGAGATTATCAACGACGTAACCGGACTGGTAGGGAAAGATATTTACGTAGAGCGCGACTCCAAATTCGACGACCGGATTACCCATTTAGATGAAGAATTAGGCGGCGGAATAAACATCCACAAAATCAACAAAGATACCGTTACAACCGAAGACCTGATCGGCATGGTGGCCTCAGGAGAGATACCATACACGTTGGCCGACGACAACATTGCCAAGCTAAACAAAACATATTACAACAACCTGAATATCAACTTAGAAGTAAGTTTTCCACAACGATCGTCGTGGGCTGTCCGAAAAAGTTCGCCCTTGCTGGCAGAGGCAGTCGATAAATGGTTCGACGAGAACCACAACAGCACCGAATACAAAAGTATCCTGAAACGTTATTTTGAAGATAGCAAACGTCCCTATACCCAACAGATACTCTCCTTGTCAAAAGGACAAATCTCCATATACGATCCGCTGTTCAAGAAATATGCCAAAGAGCTGGATTGGGATTGGCGCCTCATCGCATCGCAAGCATACCAGGAATCACAGTTCGACACGACGGCCGTATCCTGGGCAGGAGCCCGGGGACTGATGCAATTAATGCCCTCTACGGCCCAAGCATACGGATTGGAAATAGGAAAAATCCAGAATCCCGAAGAGAACCTGAAAGCAGCAGTCAAATCCATGAAAGCATTAAACAAAAGTTTCTCCAAGATAGAAGACCGGGACGAACGGATAAAATTTATCTTAGCGGCCTACAACTCCGGTATCGGACATATCTACGATGCCATGGCGTTGGCCGAAAAGTACAACAAAGACCCACTGGTATGGGACGGCAACGTAGCCGAATTTGTCCTGCTGAAAAGCAATCCCGAATTTTTTAACGACTCGATCTGTAAGTTCGGCTACATCAGAGGGCGTGAAACCGTTAACTACGTAAAAGACGTTTTATCGGTTTACAACGAGTACAAAACAAAAATCAAACCTTGAATATACCCACCAAACACACGTTATTACAATGAAAAGAATCTATTTACTATTTGCGGCTCTTATTTTAGCGATCCCCATGAGTGCACAAAAAATGTTTGAAATCCCCGTATGGCCCGACGGTGCGGCCGAGTCGAACGGTATCGAAGCGGAAGAGACCACCCGAGGTATTACCGTTATCAACAGCAAAGAGGCAACTCTTTATGTTTATCTGCCTGAAAAGACAGAAGGCCCCTCGGCAGCTGTTGTCATTTGTCCGGGAGGTGGTTACGAGGCGTTAGCTATGGACCACGAGGGGCATAAATATGCCCAATGGCTCACAAAAAACGGAGTAGCGGGTATCGTATTAAAATACCGGATGCCGAACGGACATCATGAAATCCCGTTGAAAGATGCCCAAGAGGCCATTAAAATCACCCGTAAAAATGCCAAAGAGTGGAACATCGATCCCCAGAAAGTAGGTATCAGCGGATTCTCTGCCGGGGGACATTTGGCCTCTACCGCCGGAACACATTTCGACAGCAATACCCGCCCGGATTTTATGGTACTCTTCTATCCGGTAGTAACAATGGCAGAAGAAAAACAGACCCATATCGGATCACGCAACAATCTTCTGGGAAAAAACCAAAACAACAAATCCTGGGTAGATTACTACTCGAACGAGTTGCACGTTTCTCCCTATACTCCTCCTACCCTTTTCTTGTTGAGCAGCGACGATACGGCCGTTCCTCCATGCAACAGCATCAATCTTTATAACGCGATGAAAGAAAACGGGGTCAATGCCACCATGTACATCTTCCCCGAAGGGGGGCACGGTTGGGGAGTAAATGAATCTTTCTCCTATTGCAACGAATGGAAAGCTTTGTATATAAAATGGCTTAAATACCTCCACATTATTTAAGAGTTCAATAACTTTATATCAGAAAGTAAACATTTTTTATCAAAAGGGCCGGACGATATTCCAGCCCTTTTTATTGGTTTTTTAGAGTGCTTATATTATATTTGTACAATAAATATAAAGCTATACGGGCTTTCTGTATAAGCGTTATTTGGTAAAAATATTATTAATCAATTTAAAGCAATTAGGTTATGAAAAAAAGTAGATTCCCTCTCCTTACCGCTGCATTTTTGAGCAGTTGTATTCTGTTTTCTTCTTGCATCGGATCATTCGGCCTTTCTAACAAGTTATTGAGCTGGAACCAATCTATCGGTGATAAATTCGTCAACGAACTGGTATTCTTTGCCTTCTGGATCCTTCCGGTATATCAGGTTTCTGTATTGGCCGATGTAGTAGTACTCAACTCGATAGAGTTCTGGACAGGATCAAATCCGGTTGCATCCAACACCCAGGAAATCCAGGGCGAAAACGGTAAA
This sequence comes from uncultured Bacteroidales bacterium, assembly GCA_949300615.1. Taxonomy (GTDB): domain Bacteria; phylum Bacteroidota; class Bacteroidia; order Bacteroidales; family CHK158-818; genus Gallibacteroides. The sequence goes on along the minus strand of CASGEW010000112.1, from coordinate 1,661 downwards.
TACCTGGTAAAATCACACGAAAACGGATATACCATTACCGACGAAACAACAGGTCAAGTAACAGAATTTGTTTACGACAATACGGACGACTCATGGTCAGTAGAAGCAAACGGAATCTCTACCAAATTCATGACATTTACCGATGAAAACCACGTAGATATGTACCTGCCCGGTGGTGAAACGATGAACGTAGAAATCTCCCAGGCAGGAGTCCTCGCATTCAAAAACCTGGTAGAAAACAGCGCATACTACGCCAGCAAGTAATTAGAAAGATTTTCAGCATAAAAAAAGAGGCGCTTCCCTTGGATGCGCCTCTTTTTTATATTACATCCGAAGATAAAACTGGCGGGTAAGGGATATATACTCTTCCGTATAGATATGCCTCGATGTTTCGATACAGAGCTCGTTCTCTTCTAATTTGTTAGAAAAATGGCTCCACTCTGTCAATACCCGTTTTACTTCCCCACCCGAACGGCCTCGCACATATGTTAAGCGAGAGAGCAACAACGAGCAGGATTTCGCAACCTCTTTCATCCGTAACAAACCGGAGGCTGGATAAATGACCGACAAAACCCCGTTTGACGCCAACAACCGGGAAGCCCCGACAAACAATCGCTCCAAATCAAAAACACCCGCATGGCGGGCTATCTGACGAGATGGAGCAGGCGGCAACAACGAATTTTCAAAAAAAGGAGGATTGGATACGATTAAATCGTAAAAAATACCTTCCCCCGGACAAAACCGGGTAAAGTCTTCATGAAAAACGGTAATTCTATCTTTCCATTCCGACAAGGCTACATTCTCCGAAGCCTGCCGGGCTGCATCCTCATCTATCTCCACCGCATCGACCAAGGATCGAGACGAACGCTGCGCCACCATCAAAGCGATCAATCCGGTACCCGTCCCCACATCCAAAACACGCCGAGCCGAAGAGACATTGCACCAGGCTCCCAACAAAACCCCATCTGTGCCTACCTTCATGGCGCACCTGTCTTGATATACCCGAAATTGTTTGAACTGAAAAAACGAATTTCTCATCCCGGTATCCATGTAAATTTGGCTGCAAAATAACAAAAAAAGAAGAATCACGCGGCATTTTGCCGATTTTAAATAACTTTGGCACGCATCTTGCAGTATAGGTAAGGAAGTGTATGATGATAGAAAAGGTTTATCTTTATATGACAAAATGACAGCCTCCCAATATGAGTATAATGTTCAACAAAGATCCATTTGACAATACGGAAGAAAACGAATCGCCGGTTATGCCAATATTTACAGAAATAGAAGGAAGTGTAGATTTAGACTGCAAAGGAGCAGAAGAAAATGATTTACCCATATTGCCGCTGCGCAATATGGTGATGTATCCGGGTGTGGCCCTACCCGTGTCGGTAGGACGTACCAAATCATTGAAACTCATCAAGGAAGCCTATGCCAAGAAAAAATTCATCGGCGTAGTATGCCAACGGGACATGAACGTAGAGGATCCGGAGCAAAAAGATTTGTATAACGTCGGGTCGATCGCCGAAATCATAAAGATTCTCGAAATGCCGGATAACGGAACAACCGTCATCTTGCAAGGAAAGAAACGTTTTAGGATAAATGAGATTACCGCTACCGAACCTTATCTGCGGGCAAACGTATCGTTTATCGAAGAAATCGCC
>CASGEW010000111.1 GCA_949300615.1 uncultured Bacteroidales bacterium | reverse complement strand
AAGAATCCATGGCTAAAAAAACAGTTGCATCATTGCAAAAGGGCGAAGGCCGTACTTACGCCAAAGTAATTAAAATGGTGAAATCACCCAAAACCGGAGCTTACGTGTTCCAGGAAGAGATGGTTCCCAACGAAAAGGTGAATGAATATTTAGCAAAATAAGGTATAGACCTTTCATGATATAAAAAGACTTCCCTGTATGAGAATCGTGCAGGGAAGTTTTTTTTTTCGGCCACAATTATTAATTTTGTATCCATTAACACAATAACAGTCGGGGCAGGTGGGGCATATCGTGCTCGAAGCGGGTACTCGATCAAAAAGATAAAACGATGGGATTTTTCAACTTCTTCTCCAAAGAAAAAAAGGAAACGTTAGACAAAGGATTGTCCAAAACCAAAGAGAGTGTATTTTCAAAACTTACGCGGGTCATTGCCGGTAAGTCGAAAGTAGATGACGATACGTTGGATGAGTTGGAAGAAGTTTTGATTACCTCCGATGTAGGGGTGGAGACCACGTTGAGAATTATTAAACGGGTAGAAAAACGGGTGGCTGCCGAAAAATATGTGAATACCGACGAACTGAAAAAGTTGTTGCGCGAAGAGATTGCCGCCCTGCTGACCGAAAATGGTTCGGATAACGAGACTGAGTTTACCGTTCCCGAAAATAAGCGTCCCTATGTTATTATGGTAGTCGGTGTCAACGGGGTAGGAAAAACCACTACGATCGGGAAACTGGCATACCAGTTTAAGAAAAGCGGCCACAACGTTTATCTGGGTGCAGCCGATACCTTCCGGGCGGCTGCCGTTGAACAGCTGTTGATCTGGGGCGAACGGGTTGGGGTACCGGTTATCCATCAGAAGATGGGGTCAGACCCAGCTTCAGTGGCCTTCGATACCCTCAGTTCGGCCAAGGCCAACAGCGCTGATGTCGTTATCATCGATACTGCTGGGCGTTTGCACAATAAGATCAATTTGATGAACGAACTTTCCAAGATTAAGAAAGTGATGGATAAAGTTGTACCCGGAGCACCCCATGAGGTTTTGTTGGTTCTGGATGGCTCTACGGGACAGAATGCTTTCGAGCAGGCCAAGCAGTTTACCGCAGCTACGGAAGTAAATGCACTGGCCATTACCAAACTGGATGGAACGGCCAAGGGCGGAGTTGTCATTGGTATTTCCGACCAGTTCAAGATGCCGGTAAAATACATCGGTTTGGGAGAGGGGATGGAAGACTTGCAACTTTTCCGTAAAGCCGAGTTTGTCGATTCGTTGTTTGGAGAATAAAAGCGAGCAAATATGAAACATACTATTTTATTGCTGTTGATTTTGCCCTTTTTTATCGGGGGAATATCGGCAGAAGCCAAAGAAAACCGTAATGTCAATATCGTTTTTATCGGAAACAGTATTACGGAGGGGGCGCAGATTGCCAATCCCGCACAGGATGCTCCACCCAAACAGGTGCAGCTTTATCTGTCGAAGAAAAAGGGAATAGGCACTGTACAATTTGTCAATTGCGGGGTAAGCGGAAGTACTACGCTCGATTTTTTGCCCGGTAGCGGGGCTTTGTTTACGCGAACCGTAAATAATAAAACCGTTAAAGGTTTTAAAAAAGATAAAGAGACACCCCTCTATTTTTCTATTATGCTCGGCACCAATGACAGTGCCATAAAGGGGACACATGGCGCACCTGTTTCGGCCCAGGATTACAAAGCCAATCTAAAAAAAATAATAGATAAGTTGTTATCCGATTTCCCTGGATGTAAGATTGTTTTGCATCGACCTATCTGGTATAGCGAAACCACCTATAACGGGGCTATGTATTTGGCCGAGGGGTTGAATCGGCTGCAAACCTATACGCCGCAGATCGAGGCCATCGTAAAGGAGTACAAGAAGACCTCGCCTAACCGCGTATTTCTGGGCGACACCCACGCTTTTCAGTTTTTCAAAGAAAACTATCTGACCCATTTTGTCGCCGAAGAGGGTTATGCCGGAACCTTTTATTTACATCCCAACGAACAAGGCGCTAAGAAATTAGCCGAATATTGGGGCGAAGCTCTCTACAAAATAATCATGAAATAACCTCTTTTCTCTCCCGATAAAAAAGATGAGCCATACGAAAAATGTATAGCTCATCTTTTTTATTTTTCATCCAGCCTGACTTGGTCGGGGAACGGCTCGCGCCAAGGGGCGGGACCACCCGTCCCGACGAGCGGACATCTTACCTCGGTCACAAAATAAAAAGCCCGGAGAAATCCGGGCTTTTATAGAGTGTATCCTCTCAAAAGCTTATTTCTTTTCCTCTATCACATTCAGCAGGTGTTCAACACCCTTTTCCAGTTGTTCATCCCTTCCCTGCAATAGGTCGTAAGGGGCGTTGTACACTTCGATGTCGGGCATCAATTCGTGATTTTCCAGGTAATTGCCCTGCATATCCTGTATACCCACTTGTGGAATACCGAAAACGATAGAGGGATCAATCTGAGTTTCCCACCAGACGGCGGTCATGGTACCAGCTACCGGAGCTCCGATCAGTTTACCTATACCCAGAGTCTTGTACACGAACGGGAATCCGTGGGCGTTGGAGTAGTTGTTTTCGCAAACCAATACAGCCGACGGTTTCGTCCATTTGTTGAACGGATCGCTACCGATATATTGCCCGCGAGGGGTAAACCGTTGATATTCCTTCCCACTGAGCAGCGTAGCCAAATCGTCGTGCAGCCACCCTCCGCCATTGTTGCGGGTATCAACCAGTATAGCCTCTTTGTTGCGGCAACGGCCCAGAATTTCGGAGTATGCTTCTCGGAAACTTTCGCTGTCCATTCCTTTTATGTGTACATAACCGATCCGACCATTTGAGAGTTTGTCGGTCATTTCCCGGCGTTGTTCTACCCAGCGTTTGTACAACAGGTCGTTTTGGTTTCCGTAAGAGAGCGCCTTGATTTGCTGTTCAAAACGTTCTTTGGTAGTCGGGTCGTAAACCGTCAAGAGAATCTTCTTGCCGGCCTTTCCGTTCAACAGCGGGTAATAGTCTTCTCCTTTCTTGATTGGTTGCCCGTCGATAGTTTCGATGATCATGCCCTCTTTTACTTTTGAGTCTGCCCGGGTGAAGGGGCTGTTTTTGATCACCTCTTTTATTTTCAATCCGTCTCCATCGTGTTCCGTGTCGAAGAATACGCCTAAGGCAGCGGTCTGGTATCTCGACCCTTCGCCGTATCGGGCTCCGGTATGGGATCCGTTCAGTTCTCCTAACATTTCAGACAACATTTCGGCAAAATCGAAGTTGTTGCTGATGTACGGCAGGAACTTCTGGTATTCGGCCTTGTATCCGGCCCAGTCTATCCCGTGAATTGTTTTGTCGTAGAATTTGTCGTTTACCTGTTGCCATACATGGTTGAAGATGTACTCTCTTTCCATTTGAGGACGGTAGTTGAATTCTGCCCGGAACGGGATGTTTTTGACGCTGTTGTTGGATGTTTCGATCCGTTTGAGCGCACCGCCGGAGAGCATATAGAGGTTTTTGCACTCTTTGTCCGGGATTAATGCTCCCCATCCGGTACCTTTGATCAACAGTCGTGTGCTGTTTTCTTTGAGGTCGCGTACCCATAAATCGGCACCAGCCTCGAAACTGGTCAGGTAGTAGAGTTTGTCGCCCGACGGGGTCAGTACGGCATCGCCCAAGGAAGAGGAGTGGTTGGTCAGGCGGATAATGCGGTCTTTTCGGTTGACCAGATCAAAAACAAGATCTTCGACCTTTTTTTCATCCTCTTCCTTTGCCTGTTCTTTTTTGTCTCCCTCTTTTTTCTTCTTCTCTTTTTCAGCCTCTTTTTCCTTCTGTTCTTCTTCTTTCTTTTTCTCTTCTTTCTCTATCTCCTCGGTTAAGGCCAGTTCTTCCTTGTTCATACGGAATTTGTCGTAAGCTTCGTTGTCGAAGAACATGATATACATATCCCGATGAGCTCCCCAGCTTCCGTGGCTTCGGTATCCGGCCCGGTCAGATGACCATATCATAGCTTTCCCATCGAGAACCCATTTGGCCTTCCCGTCAGAATATCCGCTTTCGGTTAGATTGACCGTCTCTCCGCTGCCATCGGCCTTCACCAGTGCCACATCCGTGTTGTTCCATCCGCCGATGCCGATATATTGCGCCAAGAACCATTTGCTGTCGGGCGACCATTGGTACCATTGGTCGCCGTCAGAATAGGAGTAGTTGTATTTGCCGTCGAGTACGGTACGGACCTTCTTGCTTTTCAGGTTAAGAACCCGCAGGGTAGTGCGGTTTTCCAAAAATGCCACCTCTTTCCCGTCAGGAGAGAAACTGGGTTGGAACGAGGCAACTTTCGATTCAGTCAAAGGTTCCTCTTTCAGCTCCTTGGCATAGGTAAAATATTTGTCTTCCTCGCGGACGATGTCGGTTTTGTAGATGTTCCATATCCCGTTTCGTTCAGACGAATAGATCAATGTCCGTCCATCAGGGCTAAAATCGAGATTCCGTTCCTGCTCGGGCGTATTGGTTATGCGCTTGGTCGTTTCGTAGTCGGACGAGGTAACATATACGTCGCCCCGAACGATAAACGCTATCTCTTTCCCGTCGGGACGAACGGCAATATCGGTGGCGCCTCCGTTGAAGTATTGGGTAATCGCATCCGATTCCAATTTGTCGGAGATAATTTGTATATCAACTTTTTGGGGAGATTTTCCCTCTTGAAGCGTGTAGATC
>CASGEW010000110.1 GCA_949300615.1 uncultured Bacteroidales bacterium | reverse complement strand
AATTCATTTTATTTTAATCTATTTCGTCTTCGCCGTATAAGTATTTGATCGGCGCTAATTGATAGTTGTATAACTCTTGATTTGTAAAGAAAAGATTTAATTCCTTTTGGGCCGTTTCTGCTGAGTCAGACGTGTGTACGATGTTTTCTTGGTTACTCATGCTGTAATCCCCCCGGATGGTTCCCGGTAAGGCATTACGCCCATTGGTAGCTCCTGCCATATTGTGTACCACTTCGATCGCGTCTTTCCCTTCCCAACAGCAAACAATAACCGGACACGCTGTCATGCTATTTTTTACTCGTTTAAAGTAGGGCTTTTCTGCTAAATGGGAGTAGTGTATATTCAAAATAGCATCATCCAATTGTACCATTTTCAATCCAATCAGAACCAGGCCTTTTTTTTCAAATCGAATAATTATTTCGCCGATAATACCGCGTTGTATAGCCGACGGTTTTAAGATAACGAGTGTCCTTTCCATGGGAAGATTTGGATATTAAAATCTTAACGCTTTCAAAGTTATAAAAATATATCTTTTATAGCAAAAATATAGATGATTCTTTATGTTTTTTTGTCTTTTCTTATAATCTCTGAATTTGTATATTTAGTTGATAATTATATGATTACACTCGATTTTTACGAGTATTAAAAAAGTATAAATATGCAATAGTATTGATTTGAATATTTTAGCTGATGGCGCCCCAATTTGTTTTTTTATGGAAGATTTTTTGCAACTGTTTGTTTAAGATGTAATGTTCAGGCAAGGATAAATCGGGATCCTTTTCGAGAATTTCTGTGGCGATGTTGCGCGCCAGTTGCAAAATCTGCCCATCTTTTGCCAAATTGGCTATTTTGAGGTCGAAAGCGATACCGCTTTGTTGGGTTCCTTCTAAATCTCCGGGTCCACGTAATTGCAAATCGGCTTCTGATATTTCAAATCCGTCGTTGCTGCGTACCATGATATCGAGCCGTTTTCTCGTTTCTGTCGATAGTTTGTGTGAGGTCACCAGGATACAATACGATTGGTCGGCTCCGCGTCCCACCCGTCCGCGCAACTGATGCAGTTGCGAGAGGCCGAAACGTTCGGCATTTTCTATGACCATTACAGAAGCATTCGGGACGTTTACCCCAACCTCTATGACGGTGGTGGCTACCATTATTTGAGCTTTCCCGGTTACGAACTTTTGCATTTGAGCCTCTTTTTCTGCCGGTTTCATTTTTCCGTGAACCATGCAGATTTCGTATTCCGGAAATTGTTCCCGGATGAGCTGATATCCTTGTTCCAGATTTTTGAGGTCTATCTTTTCGCTCTCTTGTATCAAGGGATATACGATGTAGATTTGTCTTCCCTCTTCGATTTGTTTGCGGATCGCCCCGTAAAGCGAACTCCGTTGGTTGTCGTACCGATGAAGGGTTTGTATCGGTTTCCTTCCGGGGGGAAGCTCGTCGATTACCGAAACATCCAAATCTCCATATACTGTCATGGCTAATGTGCGGGGAATGGGAGTGGCCGTCATAACAAGTACGTGTGGGGGGGAGAGATTTTTTTTCCAGAGTTCGGCGCGTTGGGCTACCCCGAAACGGTGCTGTTCGTCTATGATAACCAAGCCGAGGTTGGAGAATACCACGTAATCTTCCAATAGCGCGTGTGTGCCGATAAGAATATCGGTCTCTCCTGTCAAGAGGGCGTTTTGTATGCGTTCTCTTTCTGATTTTTTAGTAGAACCGGTCAAAAGTTCTACGTGTAATCCCATATCCGACAACATTCGGGTGATGGTATCATAATGCTGAGCCGACAGGATTTCGGTGGGAGCCATGATACATGTCTGGAATCCGTTATCGACAGCCATCAGTGCAGCCATCAGTGCAACCAATGTCTTTCCACTGCCTACATCCCCTTGCAGCAGGCGGTTCATTTGCCGTCCGCTACCTACGTCCTGACGAATTTCCCGTAATACCCGTTTTTGTGCTCCTGTCAGTTCAAACGGGAGATAGTGTTCATAAAAGGTATTGAAATAGTATCCAATGCGATGGAATAAGAACCCTCCATATTTTAATTTTTTCATCTTGCTATATCTCAATATATTGAGTTGCAGATAAAACAACTCCTCGAATTTTAGACGGTATTGGGCTTTCCGTAAGAATTCGGGGGATGAAGGGAAATGGCTGTTTTTCAGGGCATCGTACAAATACATCAGATTTGCTCGGGAAATGATTCCGGCAGGAAGTGTTTCCGGCATGGTTTTGGAGATGTTTTTCCAAAGCGATGCCATTATTTTTTGAATGGCTTTGGAGTTGAGAAAATGGTTTTTCATCTTCTCGGTGGTGTGATAGTAGGGCGTTAGACCGGACAGGGCATCGTTGTATTCGTCTGACGCATCTATCTCCGGATGAGCAATGTTCAATTTGTTCCCAAATACGGTAGGCTTTCCGAATACGGTATATTCTACTCCGGTTTTGTACCGGTCTGTGATGTATTTTATGCCTTTGAACCAAACTAATTCTATTTGCCCTGTCCCGTCAGAGAAGGTTGCCGTTAATCGTTTTTTACGTCCTGTACCTTGTAATTCGTATCCGGTAATGTATCCTTTTAATTGGATGTATGGCATATTGCCGTCTATTTCGTTTATACGATAAGTCCGGCTTCGATCAATGTATTTGTATGGGAAATGGTATAATAGTTCTTCTGCCGAAGAGATGTTCAATTCGGTTTTCAGCAATTCGGCACGTTTGGGGCCTACTCCTGGTAAGAATTTTATGTTCAGGTTGGCTAAATCCGTCATGGTTTTAGGAATATTTCTGCAAGAATCAGGTCGATGGGGGTAGTGATTTTTATATTTTGAGGGTGTCCGTTTATGGTAAATACGTTGAATCCGTGTCGTTCTACCACCGACGCATCATCCGTAAAATCGGGATGGTAAGGGGTAGAGTAGGCCTGTTTCAACCATTCTGTTTTGAATGTTTGCGGAGTTTGTACAAAACAGTAGTTTGAGCGATTACAAGCGAAAGATGTCTGGTTTATACCGATTCTACGGATGGAGTCTGTTAAGGGAACAACCGGAATAGCAGACCCTTTTTGAGCAGCTGTTTCGTATGCCGCAGCCAATATCTCTTTTGAGACGAATGGTCGTACTCCGTCGTGTACGGCAACGATACCCTCTGTTTCGATTTTCGCCAAAGCGTTTTTGACCGATTGATAACGGGTATCTCCTCCGTTTACGACGATAACAGGAATTTTAAAGAGGTATTTGGGGCACAAGGTTTTCCAATACTCTTGTTGGTCTTGGGGAAGTGCCAATATAATGGTTATGTCGGGATCAAAATCGTAAAAGGCTTGGATGGTTCTCATCAGGATGGGAATTCCCCCGATAGGAATAAATTGTTTGGGTATATCGCTCCCCATTCTGGCACCTTTTCCTCCGGCTACGATGATGGCATATCTTTTCATTCAAGTTTGAATTTGTTTCAGCTATCAAAGATACGAAAAATCGGTTTTTTGTAAAAAGAGAAGCGCCCGTTTTTAACGGACGCTTCTCTGATATCGTTTACAATAATTGTTGGAAAGATATTAGATGATATATTGTGCGCTGATAGATTCATTGGCAAGAACACGTCGAATCGTATCGGCAAACATGTCGGCTATGTCAATGATTCTTACCTTGGGACACTCTTTTTGATAGGGGATACTGTTGGTAAAAATCATTTCAGTCAGTTTGGATTTCATAACCCGTTCGGTAGCCGGGTCTGACATTACGGCATGGCTGGCTATGGCGCGTACCGATGCAGCTCCGTTTTCCATCATCAAATCGGCAGCCTTGGTAATAGTACCTGCGGTATCTACCATATCGTCGATCAATACAACATTTTTTCCTTTTACGTCTCCGATGACGGTCATACTTTCTATTTCGTTTGCTCTGGCTCTCGATTTGTGGCATAAAACCATCGGGGCATCGAAATATTTGGCATATGTGTTGGCACGTTTTGCTCCTCCAACATCGGGGGTAGCGATTACCATGTTTTCAAGGTGAAGGGAGTTGATGTATGGCCCAAACACGGTAGATGCATACAAGTGATCTACTGGAACGTCGAAAAATCCTTGTATCTGGTCTGCGTGCAGGTCCATGGTAATCAGTCGGTCTATTCCAGCGACACTCAACAAGTCTGCAATCAATTTGGCAGCAATCGAAACACGGGGTTTGTCTTTTCTATCTTGACGAGCCCAACCAAAATAGGGGACAACGGCTATGATGGATTTTGCCGATGCGCGTTTGGCGGCATCAATCATCAGCAACAGTTCCATCAGGTTGTCTGAATTGGGGAATGTGGATTGAACCAAGTAAACCTGGCAACCTCTTATGGACTCTTCAAAAGATACGGCAAACTCTCCGTCAGCGAAGTGCTGGATGTTCATTTTCCCTAATTCGCAGCCTAAGCTATTGCAGATTTTTTCGGCTAAGTAGTGGGATTTTGTCCCTGCGAAGATTTTAAATTTCGGTCCTTGACTCATGGTGGTTAATTATTATGATAAATCGTATTTGCTAATTTTGGCGCAAAGGTATAATTTCTATTTGTATTTTTTTTCGCTATTGCTGTTTTTTTTCGCCTTTGTTTCTGTCGTATGAAATTTTGTTTTCCAGATAACGGCACTGTGTGCTTTTATGGATGTATCGAACCTCTTTTGGGGGGTGAACGAGGCCTTCTTTTCTTCGGATGTCAATA
>CASGEW010000109.1 GCA_949300615.1 uncultured Bacteroidales bacterium | reverse complement strand
TTGCGGATACCTTCACGCATTTCATCTTCTGACAGAGAACCTTGGTCGAAGAATTTCTCCATCAACGTTTCGTCGTTTTCAGCAGCGGCTTCTACCAGCAGTTGATGCAATGCTTCTGCTTTTTCCTTTTCTGATTCGGGGATGGGTAATACTTCGGGTACTCCTCCTTCCGGTTTCCATTGGTAAAGTTTCATTTTCAGAACATCGACCATGGCGTTGAAAGAGGCTCCGCAATGGATGGGGTATTGAATCAATACGATTTTATTACCGAAACTTTCTTTTAGCTGTTCTACCGAGTTGTCGAAATCGGCCTTTTCACCATCCAACTGGTTCATGGCAAAGATAACCGGCTTTTTCAGGTCGTCGGTATATCTGAATATGTTTTGGGTGCCTACCTCTACTCCGTACTGGGAGTCGATAACGATAACCCCCGTATCGGTAACATTCAAGGCGGTGATGGCGCTTCCTACGAAGTCGTCAGAGCCCGGGCAGTCAATCACGTTTAGCTTCTTTCCTAAGAATTCGGCATAAAAAACGGTAGAGAAAACCGAGTATCCATACTCTTTTTCTACCGGGAAATAGTCGCATACCGTGTTGTTGTTTTCGATGGTTCCTCTACGCTTTATCACGCCACACTCGAAAAGCATGGCTTCTGCGAGCGTGGTTTTTCCTGAACCTTTACTGCCTAACAAGGCGATGTTTTTAATTTCGTTCGATTGGTATTCCTTCATACTATTAGTCTGATATTTAAAGTTAAACAATCAGGATTATTGGTAAATGCACCCATAAAGGCTACATTATGGGCGCAAATTATCTCTTTTATTTGGAAAAAACAAGTGCAGGATATATGTTAAAAAACATATTTATAACGTAGGAATATGTTTTTTCTGCCCGACTGAGGGCTCTTTTTTTTGATTTAAAATAAACTTTTTACCTTTGTGTTATGGCCGGATTGTATATACATGTTCCTTTTTGCAAGCGTCGATGTGTTTATTGCGATTTTTATTCAAATACGGATATGTCGCTCAAAAACCGATATGTTGATGCGTTGATTTCGGAAATGGAGATGCGGCAGGATGCTTTTTGTAAAGAGCCCCCTCTCAGTTGGAAGAAGCTGATTTTACCCGTTTGTTTGAAGCTATTTCGGCGTTGGCTCCCTCTTCTTTTTGGAAAGAGGTTACTATTGAGGTCAATCCGGATGATCTCACTGCCGGTTATATCGGGATGCTTCGGTCATTCCCGTTCAACCGCATCAGTATGGGGGTACAGAGTTTCGATGATGCGGATTTGATTTTTTTGAACCGGCGTCATACGGCTCGACAGGCGATAGAGGCGGTAAAAAATTGCCGAAAAGCAGGATGGGATAATATCAGCATTGATTTGATGTATGGCTTGCCGGGGCAGACGCTGGATGAGTGGGAGCAGAACCTGAGGGTCGCCTTGCAATTGGAACCGCAGCATCTGTCGTGTTATCATTTGACTTATGAAGAGGGAACGGTTTTGTTTGACCGGTTGCAATCCGGGCAGATCCGGGCAGTTGGCGAGGAGGAGAGTGTTGCCATGTTTTCTTTTTTGATGGATTGTTTGCAGGATGCAGGTTATGAACATTATGAAATTTCCAACTTTGCCCGACCCGGTTTCCGTTCGCGGCACAACAGTTCGTATTGGGCCGATAAGCCCTATATGGGTATAGGGGCGTCGGCGCACTCCTATGACGGGGCGTTCCGCCAATGGAATGTGGCCGATATACGAGAATATATCCGGCAGGCCGATGCGGGGAATTTCTCCCCGGAGCGGGAGGCTATCGACCCGGATACTCGTTATAATGATACGATTATTACGGCATTGCGTACGTCCCAAGGGTTGGATGTTGCGCAACTGGGTTGCCGTTTCGGGGAAGAGAGAAAAAACTATTGTTTGGAGCAGGCCAAGCCTTTTATTGCCGCGGGAACATTGGTCTTGGAAGGGGGGATTTTACGCCTTTCCCGTACCGGGATATTTGTTTCCGATACAATCATGTCATCCCTTCTGTTTATCGGAGATGATTGATACGTTACAGTTTGATTTTATAGTAGATGCAAAACAGCGAAGTCAGGGTGTGCGGGTTACTGCTGATTACGTGGTGGAACCGATAACGCAGGTCGATAGCATTGTGGGCATTTATTTTGTATTCTATGCCGGTAAAGTACCATATCTGATCTAACTCCATGCAGTGGGCACCCTTTTTGTTGAGGAAATTGAAAAAGTCTATCCAGATGTAGGGCTTCCATCGGCTGTCGGGAATATTGTAGGTAAATTGGAACCGGTTGCGCCATTTGTCGAGCGGGTTGTCTTTCGACCCGATTGTATAGGTCGATTCCAATCGGGAGAAGAGTGCGGCCGAAACGGGGCCGATATTTTGATAGCCGGTCAATCCCAGGTGGTACCTGTGCCGGTTATAGGTTTTCCCTTTGGTGTCCCGTTGGTTCAGGTAGTAGTAATGGGCATTCAGTTTCAGCCGGCTTTTTATCAGGGTGAAGTCAAAGCCGAGAACGGGCATATAACGTTCGTAGCCGTTGGTCGAGTTTTTCCACCATACGTTCTGTTGCATCATCAGTTCTACCCAAGGATTGAATGTTTTACGCAACGTCACGTTGGCAATAAATCCGTATTCCGATTCCTGTGCTGCAACGGACCAGAAAAAGAGCCAACCCAGTGCCAGACAGGAAATTTTACGAATAGTATAAAAAACGTTGTTCTTCGGATTATTCATGATGATAAGGTTCATGGTTTAAAATGGTCATGGCGCGGTAGAGTTGTTCGATGAAGATAAGACGGATCATTTGGTGAGAAAACGTCATCTTCGAGAGCGAGATTTTCTCGTTTGCCAAGCTGTGGATGCGGGGAGAAAATCCGTATGGCCCTCCAACGATAAAAAGCAACCGTTTGTTGGACGTGTGCATCTTTTTTTCTATGTAAGCAGAAAACGCCAGCGAGGTGAATTCCTTGCCGTGTTCGTCCAGGAGGACAATGTAATCGCCCGATTGTATGTTTTTCAGGATGAGGTCGGCCTCTTTCTCTTTTTGGTCCGAGACGCTTACGTTTTTGACGTTTTTCAATTCCGGGATGACGATCGTTTCAAAAGGGATGTAATGTTTCAACCGCGATGTATATTCATCGATGGCGTCGATAAGATATTTTTCATTTGTCTTTCCTATGACAAGAAATATAATTCTCATAGAAACATTCCGTTATCGCAAAATCTGGGTAAAATCTTTTTTTTCTGCTATTTTTTACCTATTTTTGCAAACAAGTAACCTCCATTGCAAGGTAAAATCAAGTTCTACTAATGTGCGTGCAAAGGTAGAAAAAAACCGCTGTTTTTGGGTTGCTTGTCGGAAGATTTAACCGGATTTGGCTTTAAGTTAAAAACTAATTAAAAAAACGGCAGTATGATAAAAGGTAGATTGTTTTTTTTATTGCTCTCCTTTTTTGTGTCGGCATTTACGGTGGTCGCACAAGAAGAGCTTCCCAAAGAAATGGTCGGTGCCTTTAAAAAGGGAGAGGCCGAACAACTCAAACCATATCTTGGCGAGAAAGTTCAGTTTATTGTTGAGGGCGATGTGAGCGAGCCTTTGATACAAAAAGAGGCAGTCGGGTATCTGAAAGGATTTTTTGAAAAGAACAAACCTTCCGAATTTTCGGTCTTGCATAAAAGTTTTCGCGAGGATACCGGGTTCTTTATTGCCAAATTAACGACTGCCGAACGTAAGTTGCGGTTGTATTGTCTGTTTAACACGACAGGAGAACAGTTGAAAATTAATCGGATGAGGATAGATAAATTTATTGAATAAAAGCATTTAATACGATAAAATCAGCATGGACCATTTGATAGACGAGTTGATTCGGTTGGCGTTTGCCGAAGATATTGGCGACGGTGACCATACCACGTTGTGTTGTATTCCCGAAACGGAGATGGGAAAATCTAAACTGTTGATCAAAGAGGCTGGCGTATTGGCCGGCGTGGAGATGGCACAACGGATATTCAAGGCTTTCGATCCGGATTTGAAAACCGAGGTGTTTATTCAGGACGGAGCCGAAGTAAAACCCGGTGATATTGCATTCGTAACCCAAGGACGTGTGCGTTCGTTGTTGCAGACCGAACGTCTGATGCTGAACGTCATGCAACGTATGAGCGGTATTGCTACCGTTACCCGTAAATATGTAAAACAGTTGGAGGGGTTGCATACCCGAGTGCTCGATACCCGGAAAACTACACCGGGGCTTCGTATGATTGAAAAGGAGGCCGTCAGAATAGGTGGAGGAGTTAACCACCGGATCGGTCTGTTCGATATGATTTTGCTCAAAGACAACCATGTCGATTTTGCAGGTGGTTTGCGCAATGCCATCACCAAAGCCCGCCAATACCTTAAAGAAAAAGGCAAAGATTTGAAGATAGAGATAGAGGTGCGTAATCTGGATGAGTTGGACGAAGTATTGAATATCGGTGGGGTAGACCGTATCATGCTCGATAACTTTACCCCCGAAATGACGCGTGAAGCCGTGAAACGTATCGGTGGCCGATATGAAACGGAATCTTCCGGGGGTATTACCTTCGATACGCTCCGTACCTATGCCGAGTGTGGGGTCGATTACATATCGGTAGGAGCCTTGACCCATTCGGTCAAAGGCTTGGATATGAGTTTTAAAGCTTGTTGACAAACTTTTTTCGGAGGGGAAGGAAAGTCGTTTTGATATATGGATACGGCCATCTCTTTGGAAAAAATGAGGTTTTATGCCTATCACGGTGTCTCCGAACAAGAGCGTACCGTGGGGAACGATTACGAGGTTACGTTAAAAGTTTCCGCTCCTGTACAGGAGGCCATGGAAGACGACTCGCTTCCTCATACGATTAATTATGCCGAACTCTATGAATTGGTGAAGCAGGAGATGGAGATACCTTCCTGTTTGATAGAACATGTAGCCGGGCGTATGGTGAAACGCCTGCGACAAGAGTACCCTCAGATAACCGCTATTGCGTTGAAAGTAACCAAAGTGCACCCTCCCATATCCGGGGAGGTAGAGAGCGCCTCGTTTGAGCTCTTTTGCCAATCTCCTTTTGAAGAGATTTCGTAAGCCCGGTTGAGAGATAAAGAAAAACCAAACCTCCATTTGGAGGTTTGGTTTTTCTTTTGTCAGTATTCCAATATCCGTATTTCTCGTGGGCCGAAAGTCATTTCCGGTTCAAACGTTATTTCTTGGCCGGTTATGACATCGTGGGCTTTTGATATGCCGTCCAATATTTCGTGGTATCTCTCCATATTGATTTTCTTCTCTGAGTCGTTTCCGTTCATCATAACCAATACATGTTGACCGTTGTACGATCTTCGATATACATAGATTCCGTTGGTTGGCATAAAGTGAATCATAGAACCTTTGGATATTACCTGATTATTTTTGCGCCAAAGCAGTATCTTTTTCATAAAATCGAATGCTTCGTTTTGCAAAGGGGTACGTCCTTGTGGCGTAAAATAATTGAGGGTATCACCCGGGAAACCTCCGGGAAAATCCCGGCGAATCCATCCATCGCCCCTGGATTTACCCCCGTTCATCAAAATCTCTGTCCCATAATATATCTGCGGGATACCGCGTGTGGTAAGTAAAAAGGCGATGGCTTGTTTGAAAGAGCCAAGGTTCTCGGGTTCTTTCAGCAGGAATCGGTCTGTGTCGTGGTTGTCTAAGAAGGTCAGGATAGACATGGGATTTTCATACAAGAAATCCATGGCTATTTTGTCGTATATTTTGTTGAGCCCACCTCCACCGGTTTGTTCTGTAAAGGCATCTCGGACGACTCCTTGTAGCGGAAAATCCATGACGCTTTTCAGGTTTGAGTTCTGTTG
>CASGEW010000108.1 GCA_949300615.1 uncultured Bacteroidales bacterium | reverse complement strand
AGAGCAGCGATCAATGAAAACAGCGTTTTCAAATTGAGTTATGCCGATCCCAATCCTATATCATAATATAGAAGAATTCGTATCATACAGGTATATTTACCAAACGCCCTAACTCCGATTAGGGCATTTTTTCAAAAAACGGAGAACATCATGATGCAAAATGCAGTAATAACAGGTGTCGCTTCCTATATGCCGGAAGATGTATTGACGAACGAAGAACTCTCTCGTATGGTCGATACCAACGACGAGTGGATTATGACACGTGTGGGAATAAAAGAACGTAGAATCTTAAAAGGAGAAGGTTTAGGCTCGTCGGAGTTGGGTTATCGGGCCGTGAACGAACTGCTTCGTAAAACAGGCGTACGTCCCGAAGAGATCGAAGTAGTCGTTTGTGCAACATCGACGCCCGATTACAGATTCCCCTCTACGGCTTCGATTATTTCGGAAAAATGTGGAATAAAGCATGCTTTTGCATACGATATACAAGCAGCTTGTTCCGGATTTCTGGTCGGGCTGCAAACAGCCTCTTGCCTGGTCAAGAGCGGTTTGTACAAAAAGGTCGTGTTGGTTGCCACCGAAAAGATGTCGTCCATAACAGACTATACCGACAGAAGTACCTGCCCGTTGTTTGGAGATGGTTCCGGGGCTGTACTGATAGAACCTTCCGAAGAGAAGCTGGGTGTATTGGATGCCGTTATCCATACCGATGGCATGGGATTACCGCATCTGTTGATGAAAGCCGGAGGTTCGGTCGATCCTCCTTCGCATGAAAACGTAGATCGTCGTGAACATTTCGTTTATCAGGAGGGGCGCATCGTCTTTAAATATGCCGTATCCGATATGGCCGATTCCGTTTTGGACATTATGAAACGCAATAACCTGACGATGGATACCGTCGATTGGTTTGTACCCCATCAGGCCAATCACCGTATCATAGAGGCCATTGCCCGCCGGATAGGATTGTCGGACGATAAGGTCATGGTCAATATCCAGAAATACGGAAACACCAGTGCCGCCACGTTGCCAATTTGTCTTTCCGAATGGGAAAGCCAGTTGAAAAAAGGCGACAACCTTATTCTGACCACTTTCGGGGCCGGTTTTACGTGGGGAGCCATTTACCTGAAATGGGCTTACGACGCCAAATAACAAAAAACAGATAAGTTATGAAAACGCACCTCGTTCAGGTGCGTTTTTTTTTGTATCTTCGTGTTTATCGGGACAAGTAGGCGGCGAAAGTTTTCGGCAACCGGATTTTTTCGCTATTTTTGTCGCCCATGTCGTTGAGCCATTAAATAATATAGATATGCATAAAGCCGGATTTGTAAATATTGTCGGGAACCCCAACGTCGGGAAATCGACCCTGATGAACTCCCTGGTAGGGGAGCGTATTTCGATTATTACCTCCAAGGCCCAGACCACCCGGCATCGCATCATGGGCATTGTAAATACCGACGATATGCAGATTGTCTATTCCGACACGCCGGGCGTCTTGAATCCCCATTATAAGTTGCAGGAGAGTATGCTGAACTTTTCCCAGTCGGCATTGATTGATGCCGATGTGTTGCTTTATGTAACCGATGTCGTGGAAAAGCCTACCAAGAACCAGTCGTTTCTGGATAAAGTGGCGGCACAGACTATCCCGGTGCTGGTGGTAATCAATAAAATAGACCTCCTTAAAGACCAAAAGGAGTTGGAGCGGTTGGTGAAAGAGTGGACGGAACGGTTGCCGCAAGCCGAGATTATTCCGGTTTCGGCGATGTTGAAGTTCAACCTCGATTACCTACTCAAACGTATTCAGGAGCTATTGCCCGAGTCTCCGCCATTTTTCGAGAAAGATGCCTTGACGGACAAACCTGCCCGTTTTTTTGTTACCGAGATTATCCGGGAAAAGATATTCCAGACCTATGACAAGGAGATTCCGTATTCTTGTGAAGTGGCTGTTGAACAGTTCAAGGAAGATGAGACCCTGATACACATCATGTCGGTCATTTACGTAGAACGCGATTCGCAGAAAGGCATTATCATCGGCAAAAAAGGGGCAGCTTTGAAAAAAGTGGGTACGCTGGCTCGAAAAGACATAGAGGCCTTTTTCCAGAAAAAGGTATTTTTGGAGATGTTCGTCAAGGTTGAAAAAGATTGGCGTAACAAAGATTCCAAATTGAAAAGTTTCGGGTATCAATTAGATTAGCATCGAAAAAGCGAATAAAAAGAACCTGCCCTTTCAACAGTGGCGGTCGGTTTCAAAAAAGAAGTAGTATATGGGAAATTTAGTAGCAATAGTAGGCCGTCCCAATGTCGGCAAGTCAACGTTGTTCAACCGTCTTACCAAATCGCGTCAGGCCATTGTGAACGAGGAGGCCGGGACCACCCGCGACCGCCAGTATGGGAAAGTGGAGTGGTGCGGCAAGGAATTTTCGATTGTCGATACCGGAGGCTGGGTTGTAAACTCCGAAGATATATTTGAAGGCGAGATTAATAAGCAGGTGGCCATTGCCATTGAAGAGGCCGATGTGATTTTGTTCGTTGTTGATGTTATGAACGGTATTACCGATTTAGACGAACACGTGGCGCATATCTTGCGGCGGGCCAATAAACCGGTGGTGTTGGTTGCCAACAAGGCCGACACGTTCAGCAGCCAGTATGATTCGGCCGAGTTTTATTCGTTCGGGCTGGGCGATCCCTATTGCGTATCGGCTATAAACGGCTCGGGGACAGGCGACCTGCTCGACTGGGTGGTCTCTAAATTTACCAAAGAGGATAAAGAGCCCGTGGTAGAAGATATACCCCGTTTTGCCGTTGTCGGACGTCCCAACGCCGGGAAATCGTCCATTGTCAACGCCTTTATCGGCGAAGAGCGCAACATCGTAACCGATATTGCCGGAACCACCCGCGACGCTACCTATACCCGTTACGACAAGTTCGGATTCGATTTTTATTTGGTCGATACTGCCGGTATCCGCAAAAAGGGAAAGGTAAACGAAGACCTTGAATATTATTCCGTCATCCGCTCTATCCGGGCCATCGAAAACGCCGATGTGTGTATCCTGATGATTGATGCTACCCGGGGAATAGAGGGGCAGGACTTGAACATCTTTTCCATCATTCAAAAAAATAAAAAAGGGCTGGTGGTGTGTGTCAACAAGTGGGATTTGGTAGAAGACAAGTCGAACAAGGCCATCAAGGAGATGGAACGCGCCATCCGGGAACGCTTTGCCCCGTTTGTCGATTTCCCCATCATTTATACCTCGGCACTGACCAAACAGCGGATATTTAAAGTGCTCGAAACCTCTGTCGAGGTTTATAAAAACCGAAAGAGACAGGTGCCTACCGCCAAGTTGAACGAAGTGCTGTTGCCGTTGATAGAGAACTTTCCGCCACCTTCAAACAAGGGGAAATATATAAAGATTAAATATGTAACCCAACTGAAAGGAACTTACGTCCCGTCGTTCGCCTTTTTCTGTAACCTTCCTCAATGGGTAAAGGAGCCTTATAAACGCTTCCTCGAAAACAAAATCCGGGAGAACTGGACCTTTACGGGTACACCCATTCATATTTTTGTGCGCGAAAAATAGCCTTTGTCCGGTTTGTCGCCCGATACAAGGAAAAATTTTTGTATTTATGGTAAATATGTATGCAGCATAATTGTTTTTCTCCCGTTTTTTAAATAAAAACAAAACACGAACAGTTATGAAAGGGAATGTATGTATCAAGGTTTTCCTCTTGTGTTGTATCGGGGTAGTTGCCGCTTGTTCCTCTTCCCGGGTAAATGTGGCTGAAACGACGGAAGAAGATAGTCAAGCGGTGAAAGAATCCAGGCCGGTTGGCGACTTTCGGGAGATACACATGAGTACGGTGGCAGACATCTGGTTTTACCAAAAGGAGGGGGCTCCCTCGCTGGTTATGGAGGGAGACCGTGATGAGGTTGATCTTATCCAAACAAGATGTGAAAATGGTGTATTGAGAATCTATTCTCCCCGAAAAGGAATGAAAGGGAAAAAAGCGGTAAGGATTGAATTGAGAGCTCCTTCGGTTGAAAAAATATCCATTACAGGTGTAGGAAATCTTTATCTGCCGGATCCCGTTTCTTTGGGCAGTTTGGAATTGTCGCTTTCTGGTGTGGGCGGTATGAATGTTCCGAATTTGTTGTGCGATAAACTCACGGCAACCCTTTCAGGCGTAGGGAATATGAACATTGCCGGGCAGTGCCGCACTGCCAATTTCGATATGTCGGGTGTAGGGCATATCGATTGCCGTCAGTTAGAAGGGGATGTCGATGGCCATGTAACCGGAGTAGGCAGTATAAAAATTTCTCGAAGAACTATCCAAAATCCGGGAGAATAGGGGCCTTTACAGCCAGGACCATTCATGTCTTTGTGCGCGAAAATAGCCTTCGACCGGTTTGTAGCCTGACAAAAAGTGAGAATTTTTGTTTTTATGGTAATTTAGATGCAGCATAACTGTTTTTTTATCGTTCTTTCAATAAAAACAAAACACACGAACTGTTATGAATACGAATGTATGAAAGTTTGGCTATGTCAATGTTAGCGGGGAGTGCCGTACTGCTGATCTCAGAATGTCCGGTTCAGGGCTTATTGATGTCAGCCAGTTGGAGGGGAGCGTTAATACCGAACTGACCGGGGGAGGCAGCATAACCACCTCCGAAGGAACGATCACCAAAACCGAAGGATTTTCCGTCGAAGGAGTTAAAGATACTACCGCGGAATAGGATAAAAACTTCCGCTGTTTTGTGTCTCTTTTCTTCTTTTCAAAAAATAATGAAGTATATCCGTTTATTTTGTGTTGATTACTTACATCGACGCCAGGGAATGTCTGGCGTCGTATTTTTTATAATTCATCGGACAAAGTTTACCCGGCGTTTTTAGGGCATTGTTCTTCTTTTTGTTACTGTTGGATAGGATCGAAACCTGTCTTCGTCGGAATCCGTCAAAAGCAATGTCGTATTATGTCTTCTGAAAGTATTATTTTGCCCAGAAGAATCACTCTTGTACTATCTAAAAGGATAAATAAAGCATTTCGGGGCACAGTCTCTTTTCTTACGGTTAAAGAAAAAATCTCATGATGAGAAGAGACTTCCAAATAAAAACCTTTTTTTATAAAAAAAAGTTTT
>CASGEW010000107.1 GCA_949300615.1 uncultured Bacteroidales bacterium | reverse complement strand
CCTCCGTATCCGGAATCGAACACTCCTATCGGACCGGGATGTTTAGGCAATTCGTCCATCATATCTATCCATTCTCCAAAACAGAAAAAGGATGATAAGCTTATCATCCTTTTTCCCCTATATTACACGATTGTTATTGCAGGTTCAGTTTCGCTTTTACCAACGGGGTAACATCTACACTTCCATTTCCTTTAAAAAGGATAGATCCAGATGAGAGGTCCAATATATAGGTAAAGCTGTTTTCTTTACCGACAGCTTCAATGGCTTCGTTTATTTTCTTGATGATCGGGGCCATCAATTCGTTCTGTTTCTTATTCAACGTTTCAAAAGCGTTTTGTTTAAATTCGGCAGCCTTTTCTTCGATACTTTGCAACGACTGTTCACGACGAACGCGGATCGTTTCAGACAACGTATCGGCTTCTGCTTGATAACGTTTGAATTCCTGTACGTATTGTTCGTTCAAATTAGCCAATTCGTCTTCAAACTTTTTCTGCATGGATTCCAGCTGTTTTATGGCTGATGCCTGCTCGGGCATTAACGAAAGGATCTCATTGGAATCTATATATCCGATCTTTACGGTTTGTGCAAACGAGACGGTCGGTAAAGCCAACAAAACGGCTAATACTAATTTTTTCAACATAATATCAAGTTTTATTTTATAATTTCGTTAATTATTCACGCCACAAATGTACGCATTTATTTTGAATATCCTAATCTTTGAAGCACTTGATCGCTTATATCGATATCGGGGGAGGCAAAAATAATAGCCCGGTCGGAAGCCCGGTCGATAACCATTTTATAATCTTGCTCCAACGAGATGGCTTTTACGGCTTCGTAAATATTATCTTCTATCGGTTTTATCAACAGCTCCTGCAATTTCATCATCTCTCCATCCTGTCCGAAATATTTCTGACGCAAATCCTGCGCTTCCTTTTCTTTTTGCAGGATAGCTTCTTCCTGTTGGTTCCGGGCCTGTGCCGTCAGATTCTGACTGTTCTGGTATGTTTTGTACATATCCTGAACCTGCTTCATAACCTTATCTATCTCATCCTGCCAAGCTTTGGCTTTGGTTTCTAACTGTTCATTGGCAGCTTTATACTCGGGTATATTGTTAAAAATATACTCCATATCAATCAAGGCATATTTCTGGGCGCTTGCACTAAATGCAGAAACGCATACCAGCATGAACGCAATAACAATCTTTTTCATAATTTATCCCATTTAATTATTTAACAACAAGCAATATCCCGATACGGTTTAGGTAAAATTAGAACTCCTGTCCAAGGATAAAGTGTATCTGGTTGCCGCCCTTCTGTCCATAAACCTTGTCGAAACCGTAAGCATAGTCAATACCCATCATCCCCACCATGGGCAGGAAGATACGGGCTCCGATACCGGCCGAGCGTTTCAACTGGAACGGATTGAAATCTGAGACATCGGTCCAGGCATTACCGCCTTCCACAAAGGTCAGCATATAGATGGTCGAAGCGGGTTCCAACAACAACGGGAACCTCAATTCTGCTCCTAAACGGGTATAGCAATACCCTTCTGCTCCATAAGGGGTCAACGATCCGTTTTCATATCCACGCAAAGCGATTATTTCGGTAGCATAACTGGATGAATAACCCGTCATTCCGTCCCCTCCTACATAGAAGGTTTCAAAAGGCGACTTCTTATATTTATTATACGATCCCAAGAACCCGAACTCAGCACGGGTCATCAATACCAACGTACGTTGCTTTTCATTGCCCATGGGGGTCAACGGCGTAAAGGTCTTGGCTTTGAACTTCCATTTGTGGTATTCTATCCAGCGGTACATCTTTTGCTGGTCTTTTTCATCGTTTTTATCCAGATTCTCGTAATCGATGTTGTCGAACAACGAATAGGGAGGTGTTGCTTGTACCGACAAAGAGAATTGAGACCCGATACGCGTATATATCGGATTGTCGATGGAGTTACGGGCCAACGTCAAGGTCAAACTCAAACTGTTGCTCTTACCGTTACGGAAATAACGGATATACTCCCAATCTTTCAATTTATAGAGTTGATACCCCAATTCGGCGTTGAAAGTAAAATAGTCGTCAGGCCAAACCAACCGTTTCCCGAACCCGACAGCCAAACCGAAGAGTTGGAGCGATTTATCCGGGTCCATGGCAAACGAATAGTCGTATCCGCTATTGCTATATCCGTAATAACTGTTATAAGAGGTCAAATAATTACGGTTATAGTAATTGGTACTGATATCCGTCTGGCGGCTATAATAGGCTGTTACCGAGAGCAGATTAGGACGTTTACCCCCGAACCACGGATCCATGAACGAAATCATGTACGACTGGTAATACCGGGCATTGGTTTGTGCACTTAATGTCAACTGTTGTCCGTCTCCCTGGGGAATGATTCCTTTGTAGGCCTTGGGGTTAAACAGGTTGCGGATAGAGAAATTGCTAAATTTCAGGCTGAGCCGCCCCACAATACCGGTCTGTCCCCACCCGGCGGAAAGTTCTACCTGGTCGCTGGCTTTGGGCTCTAACCCATAAACAATATCTACCGTACTGTTTTCGGGGTCGGGTTGTGCCTGCGGATTGATGGTTTCGGGATCGAAGTGTCCCAACTGTTGTATCTCACGAACGGAACGGAGCAAATCGCTCTTGCTGAACAACTCTCCGGGACGTGTACGCAATTCACGCCGCACCACATGTTCGTAAACTTTATCGTTCCCCTGAATAATCACTTTGTTTACCCGGGCTTGTTCTCCTTCATAAATACGCATCTCCAAATCAACGGAGTCTTCTACGATATTGAGTTCGGTGGGCATCACGTTAAAGAACAGATACCCCTGGTCCAAATAAAGGTTGCTTACGGCATCGTTATCCTCTTTCAAACGCTGTTGCAACAATTTTTGGTTATAGACATCTCCGGACTTGATGTTCAATATCTCTCCCAGATATTCGGTAGGATACAATTCATTTCCTACCCAACGGATATCCCGTATATAATATTTCTTTCCTTCGTCTATTTTGATCTTCACATCCACCGTTTTTTCACCGCTCATCCAGAAAGTATCTTCTACAATGGTAGCATCGCGGTAACCCAACTCGTTGTATTTGTCCAGAATCAGGTTCAAATCGTTTTGGAGCTCCTCTTTTACGAACTTCTTGGGACGGAACAGGTTGTAAATTTTCCCTTTTTCATTGGTTTTTTTCATCGCCCGTTTGATCTTCCGGTCCGACAAGGCCAAATTGCCTTCTATCTCGATTTTCCGCACTTTGATTTTGGCCTTTTTATCAATGGCAATATGGACATTGACGAAATCTTCCCGGTCGGGATCTTCTTCTTGGGTTATCTGGACGGCGATGTTCCCGTACCCTTTCTCTTCGTAATATTTATGTATTACGGTTTTGGCCCGGTCAATCAGGTTCGGGGAGATTTGGCTTCCTTTTACCAACCCGATTCGCATGTCCAGGTCTTCCCGGTCAGACTTACGTATGCCTGAATAGGTAATAGAGGATATGCGGGGTCGTTGTTTCAGCGATATGTCCAACCACACTTTGTCGCCGTAAGTCTTCACCACCTTGATAGAGACGTCTGAAAACAACCCTTGTTTCCACAACCGTTTTACCGCAGCAGAAATCTCCTCTCCCGGGATATAGATACGCTGCCCTACTGACAATCCGGAAAGGGATACCAGAACGTACTCGTCTTTGTTGGTAACGTTGGAAATTGAGATACCTGCAATCTCAAAACTACGGGGCGAATCGGAATAATTGATTTCGGGATTATATATTGTATCAAGTTGTATCGGCGATTGTGCGTGAACCGCTGCCATACCCATGAAAGAGAGAATAAACAACAGAAATAATTTACGCATAAATGTGTGTTGCATTATTTTTTTTTCGATTATCATAATTGTTCGCTGATTTTTCCAAAACGTCTTTCGCGACGTTGGTATTCATATATGGCCTTATACAACGATTCTTCCCTGAAATCAGGCCAATACTCATCGGTAAAATAGAGTTCGGAATAGGCTGATTGCCATAATAAGAAATTACTGATCCGAATCTCCCCACCGGTACGGATAAGCAGATCAGGATCGGGAAAATCTTTTGTATTCAAATAGGTCTCAAATTTTTTTGCATCGATCGCCTCAACCGGGAATTCTCCTTTTTGTACGGCTGTTGCTATCTGCTGCGCAGCATGGACGATTTCCCAACGCGACGAATAACTCAATGCCAATATCAAGGTCAGGCCTGTACATACGGATGTTATCGCCACGCTTTTTTCCAAAGCCTCCCTGACACTGGCAGGCATTTGCGACAAATCCCCGATGATACGCAATCGTACATTGTTCTGTTTTAACGTATCAGTCTCTTTTTCCAACGCATAGGCCAACAGCGACATAAGGGCTTCTACCTCTTGTTCGGGACGGTTCCAGTTTTCGGTCGAGAATGTATATAAGGTAAGGTAATCTATGCCTACTTTTGCAGCGGCTTCCGTTATCTTGCGGACAGACTCTACGCCGTATTGATGGCCATAACTACGTTCCTTCCCCTGTTGCTTGGCCCAACGCCCATTGCCATCCATTATGATGGCTATGTGTTTGGGTAATGCTGATTTATCTATTTTATCTTGATACGACATTCCTTTCTGTTTCTTATAACAACCAAATGGCGTGCTTATTTTACAGGGTCGAAAGATAATTTATTGATCACTCCTCTCCATACCTGATTATAGGTAATTGGCTGTCCATCCAAAGAGCCTTCTCCGCCAAAGACATATATATTTCAGTCTTTCCGGAGCCAGTGACGCCTTTGAGCAGTACTGTTTTATGGTTCAGGAAAGAGTCTCTTATCGAATCCAGAGCTTCGGCCTGCTCTTTGCTCAGTGAAAATCCGGGCCGGCAGAAATGATTTCCGTGTACGGGACTATCGGCTGTCACTGCCGGCCCCTCCGTATCGCCAGTCATGTCTTGCTGCAGGCCTGCTATTTCCGCTCCGATCCGTCTGATCTCCGATTCCGTGGAAGATATTTTCGATACGGTATCGTTGACTTCTGATTTCAGACGTTCTAAGTCGTGGATGTATTTTCCCCTGGCGGTTTCTGTCCTTGATTCGGAAAGGAGAATGGCTTTCCTGTTCACCCTTGAGAGCAGAGCCTCTTTTTTG
>CASGEW010000106.1 GCA_949300615.1 uncultured Bacteroidales bacterium | reverse complement strand
CAAACAGCTCGATCCCTCGCGACCGATCAACGGGGTAAGCGGCGGCATACACATCAAAACCGACATCTGGACAGAACACCACTACGAACAGAATCCGGAACGCCTGCGAGAGATTATCTACAACGACGGCAAGATGTTTGTCCGTGGGCCCGAGGTACAGGCCCGTCTGCGCGGAAATGTCGGATTCAATCGCCCCGTATTGAACGATCCCTACACCTTCCCCACCTATCAGGGAGACATCCCTTATATCCTCGATGAGTTCGGCGGTATCAAATGCATGGAGGCCAACCCCGCCAAAGACGGGGCATGGGGATACGGCGACGCGGCCCAGACCAAAGAAGATTTTTACAAACGGCTGGAAGGACAGGTGCGCGTTCTCATCGAAATGAGCGACAAGGTATGGGGATATTGCTATACCCAACTAACGGATGTAGAACAGGAACAAAACGGCATCTACTATTACGACCGCGGTACCAAATACGACATGGAACGCGTCAAGGCCATTTTCCAAATGGCGTTGCCTGAACAGAAATGACCGACTTCCAATCATGCAACTCTTGCTGTGCAGAAGCGCCCGGTTCCTGAAAACGTAAAAGCCAAACAAGCGGGATATTCAATCCCGCTTGTTTGGCTTTCTTTTAATACCTGTTATCTCGTATTCAACGGTTACCTATTCCCATACATTTTGTCGTAATAGGTCTGATACTCGCCGCTGGTTACGTGATCGAGCCACTCCTGGTTATCGAGATACCAACGGACAGTCTTTTCGATTCCCTCTTCAAATTGCAATGACGGTTCCCACCCCAATTCGCGTTGTATCTTCCGGCTATCGATGGCATAACGCAAATCGTGCCCCTGCCGATCGGTAACGTAGGTTATCAGATCGAGACTATATCCTTCGGGATTTCCCAACATACGATCCACGGTCTTGATAATAACCTTGATCAGATCGATGTTCTTCCATTCATTAAATCCTCCGATATTATAGGTCTCGGCTATCTTTCCGTTGTGGAATATCGTATCAATGGCCCGTGCATGATCTTCTACATAGAGCCAGTCCCGAACATTTTCGCCTTTCCCGTAAACAGGCAGAGGTTTACGATGGCGAATATTATTGATGAACAGAGGTATCAACTTCTCAGGAAATTGATACGGCCCGTAATTGTTGGAACAATTGGTTACGATAGTCGGCATCCCGTAGGTATCGTGAAAAGCACGGACAAAGTGGTCGCTGCTGGCTTTGGAGGCCGAATAGGGAGAGTGAGGGGCGTACTTAGTCGTCTCGGTAAAGAATTCCCGGCCATACGCCTGGTGATGTTCGAGGGACGATGCTCGGGTGGAGAACGGAGATTCTACACCTTCGGGATCGGTCAGTTCCAACGCGCCATACACCTCATCGGTCGAGATATGATAGAAACGCTTGCCTTCATATTTCTCCGGCAACGATTCCCAGTAAAGCTTTGCAGCTTGGAGCAGGCTCAACGTACCCATTACATTGGTGCGGGCAAAAGTAAACGGGTCTTTGATGGAACGATCGACATGACTCTCGGCCGCCAGATGGATGATGCCATCAATCCGGTACTGCGACATCAACGCCATCATCTTGTCAAAGTCGCAAATATCAGCCTTGACAAACGTATAATTGGGTTTCTCCTCTATATCCTTCAAGTTGGCCAGATTACCGGCATAGGTCAGTTTGTCGAGATTGACGATGCGATAATCGGGATATTTAGTAACAAACAGACGTACCACATGGCTGCCGATAAATCCGGCACCGCCCGTAATCAAGATGTTTCGCTTAAATTCCATATATGCTTAGTATAAATCGTCCGTATAATTAAAGAGCCACTCGGCCTCTTTCAGGCGAGGATGGTGTTTATCCTTTTCTGACAAAAGTACCTTGTCGGCAGGTATTTTCCAATTAATATCCAGATCCGGATCGTCCCACGCCAAAGCGCCTTCTGACTGAGGAGCATAAAAGTTATCGCATTTGTACTGAAATATCACCTCGTCCGTCAATACCGAAAATCCATGAGCGAATCCTCGCGGAATAAAAAATTGGAGATGGTTTTCTTCCGTCAGCTCCACGGCCACATACCGTCCAAAGGTTGGAGAACCTTTCCGAATATCCACCGCCACATCGAGCACTGCCCCTTTAATTACCCGAACCAACTTACTCTGGGCAAAAGGAGGCTTTTGAAAATGCAATCCGCGCAAAACACCATAACTCGATTTCGATTCGTTATCCTGGACGAACCGGATGGGACGCACCTTCTCGTCAAACTCCCGTTGCGAAAAAGATTCAAAGAAATAGCCCCGGTCATCCCTAAACAGGCGCGGCTCGATAACGACCACCCCTTCTATATCTGTTTTTATAACATTCATTGTAAATCCATTCCTTTTAAAGCGTCAATACCTACCCTACGCGCCTCATCGGCCAAGCGCAACAAATATTGTCCGTATTGGTTTTTTGACATGGGCTGCGCCAGTGCCTCCAATTTTTCGGGTGAAATCCATCCCTTTCGCAGGGCTATACCTTCGAGACAGGCCACTTTTAATCCCTGTCGTTTCTCAATAACTTCGATAAAGGTCGATGCCTCGCTCAGCGAATCGTGCGTACCGGTATCGAGCCAGGCAAAGCCGCGACCCAAGGTCTGCACCTTCAACTCCCCGTCTTTCAGGAATTCCTGGTTTACGGTAGTTATCTCCAACTCCCCCCGGGCCGAAGGCTTGATATGTTTCGCCACATCCACCACCTTGTTCGGGTAGAAGTATAGCCCCACAACGGCATAGTTCGATTTCGGCTGTTTTGGTTTTTCCTCGATGGAAAGGCAGTTCCCTTCCTTGTCGAACTCCGCCACACCGTAGCGTTCCGGATCGCTCACCCAATAACCGAACACCGTCGCTTTTTTCTCTTCATCAGCCATGCGCACCGCCTCTTTCAACATCGAACACAATCCGTTACCGTGGAAAATATTGTCGCCCAGCACCAGGCACGCCGAGTCATTGCCAATAAACCGCTCCCCGATAATAAAGGCCTGTGCCAATCCATCGGGCGAAGGTTGTTCTGCATACTCAAACCGGACGCCGAAGTCGGAACCGTCGCCCAACAAACGTCGGAATCCCGGTAAATCCTGCGGCGTAGAGATAATCAGTATCTCCCGTATCCCGGCCAACATCAACACCGAAATCGGATAATAGATCATCGGTTTGTCAAAAATCGGCAACATCTGTTTCGATACCCCCTTGGTAATGGGATACAAACGAGTTCCCGCCCCTCCTGCCAATACGATTCCTTTCATTTCTATCGCAATGTTTTTAAATATACCTGTTTCCTTAACCTATTGGGAATAATCCTTACAACAAAACGAATACAAACATTTGTTATCAAAAGAAATAATCCGATATAATGTATTTTATATAAATATTTGAAGAAGCGACTTTCTGTTCGGGCATAACGAAATCCTCCTCTTCTATTATACATCTCATTGCTATTTCGGACGAGGACCAATGATTCTTGAATATTATAAAATTGAGCACCATTCATCAACATCCTAACCCAAAGATAATAATCTTCCATCAAAGGGAAATGTTGATAACTTCCAGCTTGTAATACCGCGGACTTTTTAAACATCACCGAAACATGATTTAAAGGACTCCTCTTTTTCGAGTATCTTAATAGCTCTTCTTGATGTTCCGGTAATTTCCTTACCGACACAATGTTGTGTGGATCATCTATAAACTCAGAAATCCATCCTCCCACAACATCTATTTGGGGGAACCTCTTGAATACAGACAATTGCTTTTTAAATCGACCTGAAAGACTTATATCATCCGAATCCATTCTTGCCACCAATTCGCTGGTACAAGCCTCCAATCCTCGATTCAATGCCTGTCCCAATCCAACATTCTGTGGTAAAGATACTATTTTTATTTGCTCTGGATACTTTTCTTGATATAAATCTATTACAGAATCCAATTCACTTGTCAATTTCCCATCCTTAACGATAACAACTTCAGAAGGGACAACTGTCTGCTCAAACACACTATTTAAGGCAGTATCCAAATACGCAGGACATTCTTTATAATAGACACTTATCAAAACAGAAAATTTATCCATATATTACTCGATCCTTAAATTTTTCACTCCGTAAAATAATAAATCTAAAACAAAAATATCCCCATATTGGAATAAAACAATATGCACTGATTCCATTCAAAATAAAAAATATGGAACATATGCTCATGATAAAATAATACTGAACCCGAAACTTAGGTATTTTATTTCGATTCGGTATTAATTTTTTCATTTTTTCTATATGGAACCTTTGCTCAGAAGCTCTCTCCAAAAAATTAATCACAGGAAAACCAATTATAGCAACTCCCAACAACCAGCCATTAACATGAGGCACAAATAACAGAAAATAAGAACAATAACGAATAAGTACCAACCCAAAATGTAAATACAGATTCAATCGGCTACGAATTCTATTATACAATTGATAAATTAATAAAAGCGACCATACCGATATAAGAAAATATACTACTTCTCCATCAAAACTACAATATAATAAATAAGAAAACAAAACACCTAAAAATAATCTAAAAAGATAAATACGTACTTTGTGAGTATTATAGTATTCGAGCATCTCCTTCGAGAATCTTACCGTTGGATTGCTCTCTTTCTTTATTGTCTCAAAATCATTCTGTATATATCCTACTTCATACAACGTATAAATCAATAACAAGGCCCAAACATAAGAGATATAATTTCCTACATCCATAAAGGAACTTTGGCATAAAAAAAAGTATAACGTAGGTATCATATATATAACTATCCACGATACAAATTTATACAACGACTTAAACCGAGATATATACGAATACCCAAATGGAATATAAAACGCAAATATCTTCATCTTTATTTTATAAAAATATAATTCACATAACTACCTTTATTCAATAAATATTGCCATCTTTTTATGTTATTTTCCACCACAACATAACTTTTTCTCGATTGAAAAATAACATCTATATCCGAATAATCATTCGTAATCATCACATCATACAATGGCATAATATGATGCTTCTTCAAAATCTGCAATTTGCGTCCCAATAAATCTTCTCGGATTTTTCCTAAACAGCAGGATTTCTCATAACGCAGGCTCGTGGATAATACATCGACAATTTTTAACTTTTTCGCAACAACCGATGCAATACAATCCAAGGTTGCAGAGACCAATATCAATCGATTGTCTTTACTCTCTTGTAATTCTTTTATCAGCTTTATCGTTTCCGTTTTTTGTTTTTTCAATAAAAAATCATTATAAAACTGCTCGGACATCTGTAACAGATCATTTTCTGAATATCCTTTTAAATAGCTAACAGCTATTTTTCGAGTCCAATCAACCTTGAAAACAATAAAACAGATTTTGTTGAAAGCTCTCCATAAGAAAGATTTACTGAATCTCCGATACCTCCTGTACGAAGATTCCCTTAACATCGTATCCAGAAAATCAAAAGTCGTATTGGAATCAAAAATCGTTCCGCAGATATCGATCAATATTATTTTTTCAGACTCTCTCATTCTATTACAGACGCTTTATTTCTTATTCCGTCCTTTACTCCTCGCCATATTGCTTTTACATATTCAAACCGCGGAGCAACAAAAAACGGGAAATAAAAGAGCTTTACAAAGCTCTTGATCCCCACAGTACATTTCCAATAAAAAGGAACATAATTGCGTCGACACAAAATTAAATAATTTCGAAATATAAAATAGATTCGGAACGGTGATGTTATCCGGATCTTCCGAAAAAAGAATGACCGATCACCATCTCCGACTTTATGATTTAATCGTATTGACTCACAAATAAAAAATTTATATCCTTCTCGAGAAGCTCTCCAACAAAATTCCTGATCGACAAAATCAATAAACAGAGAACTCTCCATTCCGCCAACCTGATCAAACAGTTTCATCGGCACAAGAGAGGCAGAACTGATTATGTCCAAAACAGGAGTGAACATCTTATCAGGATGACCTTTATTAACAAAACCTTGATATAATGTTCCATCTTCCCGGTTATACGGTCTCGGACCAACACCTCCAACATGTACCCCTTTTCCTGATAAGAATAAATAAGATTCTATCAATTGTTTTACCATATTTTG
>CASGEW010000105.1 GCA_949300615.1 uncultured Bacteroidales bacterium | reverse complement strand
ATGGTTCATATCGACCGGGTTTTGCAGGAGCTCCGGTAAAGCAATTCTTCTTTATGCTGGCCGGTAAATTCCGCCGGGAAAAGAGCGGACCTTATCTTTGAATTCCAGTTCCAGCAGTATGGCCAGTACCTGAGCCGTGGACAAATCCGATTTTATGGCCAGTTGGTTGATTTGACACTCTCCCTCTTTTTCCAAAATACCAAGAATGGTTTTCTCATTTGCGTCCAATTCCGGGAACAACTCTTTTTGTACGGCCTCTTGTGCAGGAACTTCCCAGCACATCTGCTCGGCAAAATGGCGGGCGGAAGAGACAAGTGCAGCCTTGTTGCTTGCAATCAGGTTGTTGCAACCTTGCGAGTAGGTATCGCCGATACGTCCGGGCAGAGCGAAAATGTCCCGGTGGTAGCTTTCGGCAATGTCGGCGGTGATGAGGCTGCCTCCTTTCGTGGCGGACTCGACGATGAGGGCGGCGTCGCAAAGCCCCGCTACGATCCGGTTGCGGGCGATGAAGTTTACCCGGTGGGTAGCGTCTTGCGAGGCGTATTCCGTCAGTAAGCCACCCTGTTTGAGCATCTCGGCGGCAATGTTCCGGTGCGGTGCGGGGTAGATGGTGTTCAACCCGTGTGCCAGTACGGCAACGGTATCGAGTCCGTTTTTCAGGGCCTCCCGGTGCGCACAAACATCGATGCCGTATGCCAGTCCGCTCACGATGATGGTATTGCGGGGGAATAGCGTTGCCAGCTCCTGAATAAAATCCTGGCAGAATCCTTTCCCGTAGTGGGTGGCATTGCGAGTCCCCACAATGCTGATGACCCTTGTCTGGTTCAGGTCTGCCGATCCTTTGTAGTAGAGCAGTATCGGTGCGTCGATACATTCTGTCAGGCGTTGCGGGTAATTGCAATCGGTATAAAAAAGGGCCTCTATTTTATTTTTGTCGATAAAGGCCAGCTCGGTTTCGGCCTCTTGAAGAGCTCTCTTTTTTTGAGCATCCGAGAAAATCGCTGTTTTCAGGAGTGCTATACGGTGTATATTCTCTTCTGTTTCGGCAAAAAGAGCCTCACAACTGCCGGTGGCTTTGAGTAGGATTTTGGCCAGCGGCAGATTGATTCCCTGGATGCGGGTGAGTGCTATGCGGTATAGTAGTTCGTTCACAGGTACTCTTTAAAAAGGGGGATGAGTTCTTCGCCTTTGCTGATTTTTCCGTTTACCACACAGGCAATCTCTATCCGGGCTTTGACCGACAGTTTCATTTCGGGCAGGATGTAAATGTCCTGGTAAAAGACAAACCGGATACCTTCGCGTTTCAGGTTGAGCTTGCTTACAAACTTGTCTCCGCTGCGCAGCGATTGTTTGTAGTCTATCTCCATGCGTTTGACCACCGGGTCTATCCCTTGCGGGTGAAGCGAGGCAAAGTCGCAACCGGCTTGTAAAAGAAACCGGTGTCGGGTGTGTTCCAGGTAGTTCAGATATACCGCATTGTTTACGATGCCTTGCATATCGCATTCGTAGTCGCGCACCTCAAAAGGGTATTCAAAAATGTATTTTTCCATTTGCACTATTTAAAATAACGTAAAACGGATGTGCTGTTTATAGCAGGGGAGAGAGCCGGTTTATCAACTCTTCGCCCAATGCCGTCTTGTCGGTTATGTGTTTGCGTACGGCGGCAACGAACGGATTGCTTTCAAAATCGCCTCTGACCGATTCAAAATCAATCTGTTTCTGGCGGTCGCTCCCATCCACCCCGAAGCCCGTTTGGGCATTCATGGAGAACTCTTTTTTAGCGTCCTCGTATAACAGTTCATCTAACGATACTACGGCCTCTTCCCATTCATGGACCACTTGGGCGATGTCTTTTGCTGAAATCCGGTTTATTGGTTTCCCCAGTTGCCGTTCCAGCAGTCTGGCAGCCCAGGTCCATTCCAGGTCGTAATAGCTGTTATGCAGGGAGGCAAAGAACCGGTTGATCTCCTGAGGCGAAACGATCTCCTGTTTTTCGATGGCGCGGGTCAGGCGGTCTATCTCCGTTTTGGGGGCGATCAATCCGGCCAGGTCCACCCATTCACCCTCTCCTGCGACAGCCGTTGGTTGCAATCGTTCCCGAATGGCTTCGTCCGAATCGAAGCGGCCATTCTCCAACCGTTTGATGACCGAATTGCCTAAGAATTTCTGGATGGCTTTTGTATATAAAAGGATTCCCCGTTTGAGCGAACTGTTTTTGATGCAGGCACTCTGGTAGGAGTAGATTTCGGAGGTCTCGCCGGAGGTTTGTTGCAGTGAGAGCAATACCTCTATCCCGCGTTCCATCTTGGCGATGGTATAGGGGCTGAGCAGGTTGAAGTTGATGCAGTCGAGTCGGTTGGGGTCTTTCCGTTTGTCGCGTTTGGGCCACTTCTGGGCGTCGCGGATGGTACCCACGCTTTTCAAATTGATACCCGGTACGATGAAAGAGTTGTCTCCCTTTTCGATGAGGTAGGAGAAGGGGAGGTTCGATGTATCGGAGTGCCGTACGTGGCGTCCCATGATGAGGGAGAAGGCGCCGATCTTGGCCGGCCACAATACGTATGAGTCGCTGGTGGTTTTAGAACCTCTTTCGACAATTCCCTGATGGATGGGACCGAGCTTGTACATATGGTTGCTCTGGTTGGAGCCACTGCCGGCGTTCAGGAACGAAAACATCCCGGCAATCAACAAACTCGATTTGTGCATGGATACCGTATAGGGCCCGGCGAAGATGGCGCAGGCCTCGCCGTTTTCGCCCTGACAGTTGCTGAAAAACAGCGAGTCGTGGGCCGAGAAGAGGTGCCCCAGGTGGCATGCCTGTCCCACAAAGCAACGGATCAACGCCGCCCCGTCGGTAACAACCGCCCCCGAACAGAAGATGAAATCTTGTGCGATAACGTTGTATCCCACCTGTACAGGGTCATGCCGGTTACTGTTGATAGAGCCGTTCTCCAACCGGGATGCCCCCTCTATCATACTGTATTCGCCGATGTTTACATTGCGGATGGTACCGGCGTTGAGCAGTACCGAGTGGCAGCCGACGCTCCCCATTTCGGAGGCCACGTTGTCGCCATAACGGGCAATCATCTTTTTCAGCCGTGCAATCAAGTTCGGGCGGTGGCGGTACAGGGCGATGATGTAGGCCAGTTGGGCGGACAGTTCATTGAAAATGGGTACCTCCCGCCCTCCGGTTTCGTTCAGTACCGAAACCTCCGTACCGTTGCCGAATCGGCTTTTTCCGGTTACTTCCAAGGTTTGGATGTTTTGTATGCGGCAATGTTCTTCTATGCGGTAATTGGCAATGTAGTTGGCTACGTTTTCAATCAGTACGTTGTTACCGATGTGGCAGTTATGCAGCGCAACGTTGCGCAGTCCACAGGGGTGTTGTACACCGCTTGCCGAGGTAAACGTCTCGTCGAAGCACCCCAGTTCTATTTTACCCGAGAATCTGACGTTGTAAATCGTATGTGGGTTGAATTGGTCGGCTACCGTGATGTTTTGCCAGGAGTCGGCCCGGCAGGCCTGTCTCTCCAATATCTCAATTTCATCAATGCGAAGTTGTCTCATCTGTTGTTAAGATTTATAATTCATTTTCGTCGTATTTCTGGAACAGGAAATCGTTGTACGGGAAACGGGTGATATGAATCTCTTTTACTTTGTTGTATAGCAAGGTTTTCAACTCCTCGATGTTTTTCCGTTCCCGGGCCGATATGAAGATGCAGTTATCTCCCATTTTGGCCATCCAGGTCTGTTTCAGCTCATCCAGCGGGATATTCTCGCGCGAACGGAGCGTCAAATCGTCCTCGTCTTTGGGAATGTACGAGAAGGCATCTATCTTGTTGAACACAAGAATGGTGGGCTTCTCTGCCGAATCGCAGATTTCGTTCAGCGTTTGGGTAACTACCTCGATCTGTTCCTCGAACGAGGGGTGCGATATATCTACCACGTGTACCAACAGGTCGGCCTCCCGAACCTCGTCGAGCGTCGATTTGAACGAATCTACCAGGTCGGTGGGGAGTTTGCGGATAAACCCGACCGTGTCGGAGAGCAGGAACGGCAGGTTGTCTATAATTACTTTCCGTACGGTGGTGTCCAGGGTGGCAAAGAGTTTGTTTTCGGCAAATACCTCGCTTTTCGACAGCAGGTTCATCAATGTCGATTTCCCCACGTTGGTATATCCCACCAGGGCAACCCGTACCATTTTCCCGCGGTTGCGGCGTTGCGTGGCTTTTTGTTTGTCGATGTCGGCCAACCGCTCTTTCAGCAACGACATCCGGTTCAGGATGATACGTCGGTCCATCTCCAACTGGGTTTCACCGGGTCCGCGCAACCCTACCGAACCGCCTTTGCCGCTGCCCGAACCGCCCCCTTGCCGTTCGAGGTGGGTCCAGAGCCGTTGCAGGCGGGGCAACATATATTTATATTGGGCCAGCTCCACTTGCGTTTTGGCATTGGCGGTCTGGGCCCGCATGGCGAAGATGTCGAGGATAAGCGAGGTGCGGTCGAGAATCTTTACTTTCAGTTCACCTTCGATGTTTCGTATCTGTTTGGCGGACAGTTCGTCGTCGAAGATGACGATACCGATTTCCCGTCCGTTTTCGGCCTCTTGGTCCATGTATGCTTTTATTTCGGCCAGTTTCCCTTTCCCGACGTATGTTACCGAGTTGGCGGCCGGAACTTTCTGGGTGAACCGTTTCACCACTTCGGCACCGGCGGTTTCGGTCAGGAAAGCCAGTTCGTCCAAATATTCGTTGGCTTTTTGTTCATTCTGTTCGGGGGTAATCAGTCCCACCAGCACGGTACGCTCTGATTCTTCTTTGCTGATGATAAATTCTTTCATACATTCTATTTAGTCGATGCAAATATAGCGAAAGGCGAGAGCAGAGACAAATGAAAACCGAGTTTTCAAATTGGGCTCTGCCGAGCCGCCTCCTATATTCTGTAAATATAGCGAAAGGCAAGAGCAGAGACAAATGAAAACCGGGTTTTCAGATTTTCCTCTGCCGAACCGCCTCCTGTGTTCTGTAAATAGAATGATTGAATCGGCAAAATGTTTGTTTCGTTGGGGCTATTTTGGAAAGGTGTCTTCTTTTTGGTGCGATTCGTACCGGCGGCGCAAGATGTGGTCGAGGTACAACAGCAGCAGGACAATCCCTCCGATCAGGGGATATAGGCTCAAATCTCCTTCGATACGGACTCTCTTAAATATTTGGCTTAGTTCGTCCAAGAAGTTAAAGGAAGAGTAATGGGCCAATAGCGAAACGGTTCCGAATATGAGTCCCAGAGAGGTAATGGCCGTAAAGAGGTATTGCAGAAAGGAGATGATGCGGGCTTTGCGTTTGACCTTTGCCTGGATACGCTCCATCATCTTGTCGTTGAATTGCTCGGGTAAACGGGTGGCTGTATCCGGCTGCATGAGACGGGTTAAAACAGCATCTTTTTTTATTTCTGTTGTCTCTTTCATTTTTTATTTCTCCTTATTCTGTCGTCCTCGACAGGATGATGTATAACTTTTTACGGATGCGGTATAACTTGGTTTTGACGTTGGTAGGGGTCAATCCGGAGATTTCCGCTATCTCGCTGATGGAACGCATATCGGTATAGAACAGTGTCAATAATGCCTTTTCTTCGGCCTCCAAACCGTTTATGGCTTGTTCGAGCCGTTCTATCTGTTCCGAGTTGTCAGTCTGGTTTAAGAGCTGCTCTACCTCTTCTTCCGAGACGTTCGTGTAGAGACTCTCTTCGATGTATGAGATCTCTCTGCGCTGTTTCCGCATATGCGATATGGCCGTATTGTAAGCAATGCGGTATATCCAGGTCGAAAATTCGCAGTTGCCTTTGTAACGTTGCAACGACGAGAATACTTTCATAAAGACATCCTGTGTCAGCTCTTCTGCCTCTTCGCGGCAACCGACTATGCGTACGACAACGGCAAAGATGCGGCTGCTGTATCGTTTCAAGATTCCGGCAAATGCCGCCGTGTCGCCATCCAATACTTTCTTTATGTCATATAAGTCGTTGCTTGCCTCCATTTCTCCTTTTGACGCAGAATCCGTCAGAAGGTTACAGATAGGAAATATAAAAGTAGAAAAAAATTTTTTTATTGGAAATCTTGTAACCTTTTTTGTATTTGTGCGTCAAACAGAACAAAAATAAAAATTATTCACTTTAAA
>CASGEW010000104.1 GCA_949300615.1 uncultured Bacteroidales bacterium | reverse complement strand
CCCCGTACCATTCCCCAAGCCAAGGCCCTCAAAAAGATGTTGGCCGAACGCGGTACGGAAGTATCGGCCGTTGTCGGGCTCGAAGTAGATGAACCCGAATTGATTGACCGTCTGTTGAAACGCGGACAGGTATCGGGACGTTCCGATGATAACCTGGAAACCATCAAGAGCCGTTTGGATGTCTATCACAACCAGACCACTCCGTTGAAAGATTATTACATCGAAGAACAAAAATATTACGCCATTCATGGTATGGGCAGCGTAGAAGAAATTTTTGCCCGCATTGAAAAAACAATTGATAACTTGTAACAAATCTGACCGTAAAAGCGTTAAAAAAGAGAAGGCGGTAGGGCCGATCCTTTTTTAACGCTTTCTTTTCTGGCAGAGAATCGTTACCTTCGTAACAGGAAACCTAAAAAACGCAAACGTATGGCCGAGTCAAACTTTGTCGATTATGTCAAAATCTATTGTCGTTCCGGGAAAGGCGGATCCGGATCTGCCCACCTGCACCGGGCCAAATATGTCCCCAAAGGAGGCCCTGATGGCGGGGATGGCGGTAGGGGCGGTCATATCATCCTGAAAGCCAATCGTAACTATTGGACGTTGCTCCACCTGAAATTTACCCGGCACATCTTTGCCGGGAACGGAGAGTCGGGCGGGGCGAGCCGCAGTTTCGGCAAGGACGGTAAAGATGTCGTCATAGAGGTTCCCTGCGGGACGGTCGTCTTCGATGCCGATACGGGAGAGTTCCTGTGCGAGGTTACCGAAGACGGGGAGACGGTTGTCTTGCTGAAAGGCGGTCGCGGAGGGCTGGGAAACTGGCATTTCCGTTCGGCTACCAACCAGACGCCGCGGTATGCACAACCCGGCGAACCGGCCCAGGAACGGTCGGTGATTTTAGAGCTTAAACTGTTGGCCGACGTCGGACTGGTAGGATTTCCCAATGCCGGGAAATCGACCCTTCTCTCTGTCGTCTCCGCAGCCAAACCCAAAATAGCCGATTATCCTTTCACCACGCTCGAACCCAATTTGGGAATAGTGTCTTATCGCGACAACCGCTCTTTCGTGATGGCCGACATCCCGGGTATCATAGAGGGGGCCAGCGAAGGAAAAGGGTTGGGGCTGAGGTTTCTGCGGCACATTGAGCGTAACGCCCTGCTGTTGTTTATGGTGCCGGCAGACAGTAACGACATAGCCGGCGAGTATCAAATCTTGTTGAATGAGCTCTCCTCCTTCAATCCCGAGCTGATGGATAAGCAGCGGGTATTGGCCATCACCAAGTCAGACCTTCTGGACGACGAGCTCAAAGCCTCCATCGTTCGCGAATTGCCCGAGATACCGTACGTCTTTATCTCCTCGGTAACCGGGGAGGGAATTCAGGAGTTGAAGGACATTCTCTGGGTAGAGCTGAACAACGACGACAACCGCACGGTTTCGATCACGCACCGCAATCTGGACCTCCGGCACCGGGTATCGGAAGAGGACAACCTGGACTTGGAGCTGCCCGGAGAGGGAGACGAGGAGGATGATTCGGAAAATTACGCAGAGTACGACTGGGACGAATGAAAGAGATTACCTTGACAGAAGATATAAAAATGTTGTCATATCCTTTTGACGGGAGCGGCAACATTTTTGGTTTTACCACTACCCGGCACGGGGGCGTTAGCGGGGGAAACTATGCCTCGTTGAATTTGGGCGCCTTCGCCGGCGACGATGCCGGTAACGTGGCCGAAAACCGGAATCGTTTATGCCGTTCCATAGAGATAGACAGCCGTCGGCTGTTTCTCCCGCATCAGGTTCACGGGAGCGACCTGTTGTATATCGACGACGCTTTTCTGACCCTGCCGGAGGCTCGGCAGCAAGAGCTGCTCGACGGGAAAGATGCCGTAATTACCACCGTAAAAAATAGCTGCGTCGGCGTAACCACGGCCGATTGTGTACCTGTTTTGCTCTATTGCCCCCAGAAGGGAGTTGTTGCCGCCATACATGCGGGGTGGAAAGGGACGGTAGCCCGTATCGCTTCGTCGTGTGTCAGGTATATGCAGGAGCGGTTACACGTTGTCCCCGAAAATTTATATGCCGTTATCGGCCCTTCTATCTCCGTGGAGTGCTTTGAGGTAGGAGAAGAGGTGGTAGAACGCTTTCGGGAAGCCCGATATCCCGATGCCGTATTTCGTCTCAATCCACATACCGGTAAAACACATATCGATTTGTGGCAGGCCAACCGATTGGATTTGGAACAATCCGGCTTACTTCCCTCCCGTATAGCGGTTGCCGGTATCTGTACCCGGACACACTCTTCCGATTTCTTTTCGGCCCGTAAGTTGGGTATTGCCTCGGGCCGGATGGTCAGCGGTATTTTCATGCGGTAGTCGCGAAGGCCGGGATGACCGTTTACGGGATTATACCAACCGGAGTTGTCGGAATATTTTCATCAATACAATGACCATCTGCATCAAATAGACTAAATATCCTTTCTATTTCAGACGTCAACATGGC
The DNA here is from genome assembly GCA_949300615.1 of uncultured Bacteroidales bacterium. Classification (GTDB taxonomy): domain Bacteria; phylum Bacteroidota; class Bacteroidia; order Bacteroidales; family CHK158-818; genus Gallibacteroides. Next base: position 3,699 of record CASGEW010000104.1, on the reverse strand, counting down.
AGACAGAGAGTCCCAGGATTTAAGCGGTGTCGCATCATATCGGTCGCAGTAATATATCTTATTATCCGAGGTGTTGAGGTAGAGCTTTGAACCGTCATATTCATAAGTACCCAAAAAGAACATTTCCGGTGTGGCATTCTTAGGCCTTTCATATTTCTGAATATCTTCAAGATTAAACGGATACCATAAATCTAAATCTGATCTGTCGTATGATGTCCTGCACCCATGCAGGGCTAATGTGCAATTCATTATATCAAAGCCATTGGACACATTCATCAAAAAATCTTTGTATATTTTCGGAATAGCTGCTCCCAATTTTTCTTCCAAATTGCGCATTTCTGTTTTTGATGCACATGGATACATAACATTAAGCCAGGCATATTCAGCAATATGAGGAGCTTTACCAATCAACAGAGCCCCGTTTTTTGAATGGCCTACCCCTAAATGGGAGAATCTCATCAGAAGGCGTTCTAATTCTTCCCGTTCCATTTGATTTTTGGTGTTTTTTGAATGGCCTATCCCTAAGCGAGAGAACCTCGTCAGTAAGTTTTCTAAATCTTTCCTTTTCATTTTATTTGTTTGTGTTTCATGGTTTTTGTCCTGCAACCTTTTTCAAAGGTAGTAAATATTTCCAGACAACCTATTCATTATACCATAAGAAAGGAGATGGCAGATATGTCGATGGATTTAAGGAATTAATGCCCGAATCGTGAAGTATCGATGTTTTTGATCCCTTTCTTTTTATATCCGCCGAAACGGTAGGTAAAGTTCAGCGAGGTAATACGGGTATAGAAACCTGTATTCATATCGAGATATTGACCTTTAAAGCGGATTTTCATATCAGGCATACTGGTGTTGAAAATGTCGTTGCATCGTATGGCAAGAGAACATTTGTTTTTGGCAAAATCCCATTTCATTCCGGCTGTGAGGTTGAATAGAGAAGCAAGGTCTAATGTCCCCTGAATAAAAGGCGTCTGAATATTGCCGTTCAATTCAAAAGAAAGAGTCTCCTTTATTTTGAATGTATTGTCGAGCGCGCCGACAAACATCCATTTCTTGCGGTCGAAAGGAATATCAAAGAAATGTTCGCATTTTTGACGTGTCTGCATACCGGTAAGAGAGAGTCGTGCATCATACCAATTCCCTATACTGAAAGGCAAAATGATATTGGCTCCTACCATACGCATATAATTCCAGTTGGTATTTTTGTAAACCAAGGCCAGGCGTTCTGTATCCTGATAAGGGACCTGCGCAAAATAATCGGATGTATGCAGATAGAATAATCCAAAGATGTATTTCTGTCTTAGGATATATGAGCTGTTTAGATTATAGTTTGTCATAGGTCGTAATCCAGGAGTCCCTTGTAATTCGGAATATCCATTGAGATATGTAATGGACGATTGCATGGCCCAGTAACTCGGATAGGTTTTATCTGTGGATAATGAAAGCTGAAAGATATGTTTGGGGTTCTTTGTATAGGTAAGAGAGGCCTGTGGATAAACGCTCCATTTATGGTAGTCTCCTATACGGTAGTATTCACCGGTTGCAGATACAGAGAAGGATGTCCCGGTTGCCCAGTTCTTATTTACGGAAAGGTAAAAGTTGGTAGTCTGTTCGTTTAGCCTGGCTTCTGTGTCTTCTGTTTCAATATTCCCGGAAACATCGTGATAGTTTTGAAAATCATAATCTTTTGCATAACGAAAAGATGCACCATAATTGATTCCCCAGTTGTTGGATAGACGCTGTTTTTGGTCTGCATATACAACGTAACGGTCTATGCGTTGCCCTCCGGCCAAGGAGTATCTATTTACACTATAATCTGCTAATAAAGTATTGAGCATTTGTTGATTGTTGTCTGATGTGTAACGCGTATAGTCTCCGCCTATGTCTAGCCCTAAACCGGACGTATATTGTACCGATATATTGTTCATCTGGGTATTCATGAATTTATTCAGATTAGATTGCTGAAAGTTACCCTCTGCAATGCTTGTATTGTGTATGTCTGGTGTAAAGTTCGCGGTATAGGCAATATTCAGATGGTTTTTGTCATCGAAATGATATTCAAATGCCGTCCTTATGTCATGCGTCCAGTATTTGGAGCTTAGTCGTTCTGTCTGGGAAATTTCATGGCTCTTATCTTTTAATGTATGTTTGGAGAATAGTTCTGTATATTCCAAGGTTTTGATATTATCGGCACCATACATCACATCTAGTGTCATTTTTTGGGTAGATAATCGAAAATTACCATTGGCCCCTCCTCTGTTGAAATACTGGTTCTGATAATGGGTATTCACTTCTCCTTGAAAGGAATCGTCGAGAGAGCGTTTCATTACCACGTTGATGGCTGCACCGCGGACATGAAGTTCAGGAGGAGCATTATAGATTACTTCTGCTTTTTCTATACGATCGACGGGGGTGTTTCGCAAGATCGTTTCAAGTTGTTCTGGCGACATGGTAGTCGGTTTTCCGTTCATTAAGATTGTAAGGTCGCTTGTCCCGATAAGAGAAAGTATCCCGTTTTTCTCTTGTACACCCGGTAGTTTACAGATAGCCTCGTAAGCATTGTTTATTATCTGTTTCTGAGAAAGGAGAGAAAGGTTGTATTCCAATCGGCCCTCTTTTGCCTTAACCAAGGGCCTGTCGCTTGTTACAACCACTTCATCTATATTATAATTTTCCGATTCCAGCTGGATGATACCGGCGTCGGGTGTTTTTCCCGTTAGTTGTTTGGTTCGGTAAAACAGATGTTGTATAATGAGTATATATTCTTTGGGTTGCTGGTTGAGTATGAATGTTCCGTCAGAAACAGAGAGTCCGGTTTCTACATAGGTTGAATCCGGCAACTGCATGACGATGGTTGCCCCTTCTATGGGTTGTTGCTGGGTATCGACAATTTTCCCTTTCACCTGACAAAATACCGAAGATGAGTATGTCATAAAAAGGAATATACCTATTGTAGCGATCTTTCTCATTCTGTTTTATTAGCTGCGTTGTTTTGCTATGTACGGTATTCCAAATGCCATTCTTCGTTTTTTTGCATTTTTGTTACGATGAATGTGTGTCAGAAATGAAAGAGGGAATAATGTTCGGGCGTGCAAGATATAAAACAAGATGTAAGGTTATACACTTATAACCTTACATCTTGTTTTCTGCAATTAGTTTGTTTCGGAGTGGATTGGCATACATCTCCAAAATCTTTTCTTTCAGGAACGGTATGTCCGGATTGGGCATCTCAATCTTGCCGAGCTGTTGGTCGAGGTATTGCATGAAGGTCTCTTTTTCCTGCGGAGTATATTTATCCTCGAATTGTGTCCCGAACAGCAGGTCGTAAGCCACGTAATTCCCGGCATAGATTTCGTAATTGCTGTGGATACCCTGGTCGATGGTATGGGTGATACAGGCCACCTCGTCCGCCTTGTCGTGGGGTGGAACTGTGTGTGCGAGGGTTTGGTTGATAGGTGGAGCGATGCGGAATACTACCTTGCCTTTGTATCCGAGTATGCCGGTTCCCATGTTCAGGATATCTTCTCCGGGCGATTTTTTGTAACGGGGATTGTCGCGTTTCATCTGAAACTCGCGGGCTTTTAAATAGTCGCAGGGGTCATATTCGTACGAGATGGATACCGGTACGATGTTTACGCTGCGGATGCTTTCCCACAAGTTGTCGTTTCCCCCCAAGGCCAACATCTTGATGAGGCT
>CASGEW010000103.1 GCA_949300615.1 uncultured Bacteroidales bacterium | reverse complement strand
AAGCCACGGCACAGGCCACTACCAGCAGGAGGATGTATTTTTTCAAGAACAGTTTTATCAACGTACCGTATCCGGCCCCGTTGATCTTGCGGATGGCTATCTCTTTCCGTCGCCGCTCGCAGGCCAGCGATACCATCGAATAGATACCTACCATGGCCCCGATAATGCAGACTACCGTCAGGATATTCAATAATTTCATAAAGTTTATCTCCTCTTTTTTCTCCGTCTCTAACTGTTCGTCCATATACGAAAATCTCAATCCTAACTCGGCATATCCCCCTATTTCATCCAAAAGTTCGGTTACTTTTTCTTCTGCAATTCTTTTCATGCCGGGTTTATAACGGTATAAAATTTCTTCACATCTTAACGAGTAATAATATATGATTGGTCGTGTTTGTAATCCCGAAACATAAACATCGGGAACAATTCCAATGATTTGATATGATCCCCAAATAGACTTAATAGATTTTCCTATTGGATTGTCAAAATTCAAAGATTTGGCCATCGACTCGTTTATAATTATTTTATCATTATTCCAGTCCGGTTCATTTTCTCGGAATAATTCTCCTTGCAGGCATTTTATTCCGCATACATCGAAATAAGAGACAGAAACAACGTTTCCTTGACAAATTAACGTATCTCGGTCGTTATTAAAGATGGCTAAATCGGAGGCATTATTAACTGTTATCTTTCCAGAAGCGGAATAGCTGACATTTTCTATTTCAGACAATCTTTTTATAGGTTGTATCTCCTCTCGTAGAAAACTGCGGCGTAGAATCCCTCTATCAGGAATATCAATAAAGCAGAGTCGATTCGGATTAAATCCTACATCCATTTGTTTCATGTAATGAACCTGTTTTATAAAAACCGAGGTACAGAATAACAATAGAATCCCCACAAACAGTTGTACTACCAACAGACTGTTTTGCGAGATGACCTGTTTTTCACGTCCACCTTCTTGTCCTCGGATAGCCTCAGATAGGGAGTGCCTGCGGATATAAAATAACGGCCATAACAACAGAATTTCAGAAATGACTACAATCAGACCGAAATAGCCGATAAGTTCAATCCATATCTGGTACGAATATTCTTCTATTCCGGCAAAATTCAGGTAGTAAGGCATTAGTATCTCTATGGCCATACATCCTAAAGCAAAAGCACCGAGTAGAATCAACAAAAACTCTATGCTCATTTGAGCATATAATTGTTTGAATGAAGCTCCCAGAGCGATTTGCAAGGCCAACTCCCGTTTTTTCTGTTGTAGGCGGGTAATGAATAATGACAAGTAATTAAATAACAGGCACAGGATAGAAATTAGTCCGACCCCGGCCAATATCAAGATTTGTTGCAATGTCAGGTTTTGAGACTGGCCGAACAGTTGATGAGACCACGAATAGTGAAATTTTTCAAGAGGGTATAATGTGTCTATATGATATTGGATATAATATGCCCCTGCTGGGGGATTGGATAAAACCTCTTGTTTCCATTTGTTTTCTAATGTTTTACAATCTACCCCTTCCTTCAATCTGATAAATATATGAAAAGACCAGATTGCATTTTCATCATGTGGTCGATAAGGAATGATATAATCGAACTGAAAATCCGTATGCGGAGGAAACTCCTTAACTATACCATTTACGGTATAATTTTTATCAAAGTGGTAGGATGTAGGGGTATTATATTCTTTTGCAAAGAAATCACGAGAAAAAGATTGCCCCCGAATGCGTGTGTTTGAAAACTTCATCGATTCACCCAGAGGCGATTTGTCGGGAAATTTCTTTTTAGCTTCTCTTTCCGAAATAAGCACATTTAGAGGATTGCTGAAAAACATCTCTTCATTGCCTTCAAGGAATTGTATTCCAAAAAAATCGGAAAACCCGGGAGTAACCTGTAAGATTTTTTTTCTATACCGGGTTCTTCTTCGTAATCTGTTTTTAATATACCGACACACGCCTCAATCTCCGGATTTTCTTCTTTTAACTTGGTAAGCCAACTTGTACCATAAAATAAATTTATATGATTCGTTCCTCCCAAGAATTCTGGGTATTTATCATGGGATAGGCATAAATAAATTCTGTCAGAGTTGGGTATTCTGTTGTAGGTCATTTCATACCGTACCCACAGGAGGGAGAGGGCAAAGCATACAAAGCCGATGGCCAGTCCTGCAATGCTGACCACCGACTGTTGTTTGTTGCGACAAATGTTGCGCAAACCTATTTTTAAATAATGAGCTATCATTCTATTCAGGATTTATTGCTGTTCGTTCAAGAGTATAAATCAAAAAATATTTTTGTACATTATACTAAAAGAATATATACAAAAATCGTGTCAAACTTTTAAATAATTAATAATCAATGCATTATAAGGTGATCAAATTCGGAAACGAAAAAAAATGTGCGAAATCGCACAAAAAGCGTGCGGAATCGCACAATTAGATAAAAAACAGCTTGTCTTTGACGCAAGAATTTCGGCCTGATTTTAATATGCGGAATAAGAGAAAGTTGTGTTACGGGTAATGCCCTTGGTATGATAATATTGTTTAACTGATTGATTAATAGGTGTTTGTTTTCCTTCCTTGATTGTGGTGTCCTTTTGTGAAGCACAATTTAAAATGGCCCTTTTATTCTCGTATTGCCGTAAGACAACAAAGCTCTTTCAAGATGTTCGATTTCGCACACTGTTACTAAATCGGTTATATAATTAATTAAAGGCCTTGTTGTTTTTGAACGTTTTTTCTGTTTCCTAATTTGTAAATGCTAATATGGTATTTTGTGTCGACGTTTATAGAATTTTTATCTGACGCAATCGGGAAAACTCCTGTTCAAAGTTGGGCGTAAAGATATTCTGCCCCAGATGTTGTTCTATCTCGTGGATGGGCCAGAAACGTCCCGTTTCGAGTTCATCGCCGTCGGGAGTGATCTTACCGTCGAAGATGGTGATATGGGTATATACCAGCTCCTTTTCTATGGCAGATTCGAATGTGTAACAAAGAACCCGACGGGCAGAGAACCCGTTGATGTTCAGCTCCTCGCTCGCCTCCCTGGTAAGGGCTTCCTCGACCGATTCTCCGTAACGGATGTGTCCGCCTACGGCGGTATCCCATTTGCCGGGTTGTATATCTTTGTTCATCGCCCTTTTTTGCAGGTATAGTTCCCCTTGGGGGTTGAGGATGTGCAGGTGTACTACCGGATGCAGGGGTTTGGCGCCGCTGTGGCAGTAGTTACGGGTCTCGCGTCCGATCACTTCACCCTGTTCGTTGACTATCGGGAAGATCTCTTCATTGTTCGGGTTGGTCATGGGTAGGATATTTTTGAGCAATTATTTTTTTCAGTTCATCGGTTGTCGATATGTTTCCACATTCGTCAAAAGGGAGCCGGAATGTACAGCCTTCCTTCCAACGGGAGCATCCGTATGCCGATTTTCCCTTGATAATAGACCCTTGGCCGCATAGCGGGCATACCGGTTGTTTCTCCTTGGGGGAGGAGGGTGATTGTTGTCTCTTGGAAGCGCGGGGAGCACGGGGCTTTTTTTCTTTTTGCGGAACCGTATCTTCGACCGTTATGCTGCGTTGTTGCGTATCGGTCTTTACGCGATGGGTAATTTGTACGACCATCTCTTTGAGCTCTTGCAAAAAGGTCTGTGCATCGTATTTGCCCTGTTCTATGCGACGTAGTTTGTTCTCCCAGATACCGGTCAACTCGGCCGATTTAATCAGCTCATCCTGGATGGTGTCGATCAGTTCTATCCCGGTTGTCGTGGGAATTAGATTTTTCCGCTCTTTGCGGATATAGTTTCGTTTAAAGAGGGTTTCAATGATGGCAGCCCGGGTCGAAGGTCGTCCTATACCGTTCTCTTTGAGGGCATCGCGCAAGGTTTCGTCTTCTACCAGTTTCCCGGCGGTTTCCATGGCCCGGAGCAGGGTCGCTTCCGTATATGGTTTGGGGGGCTGGGTCCATTTCTCGGACAGTGCCGGTTCGTGCGGCCCGCTTTCGCCCTTGACGAAATCGGGCAATACCCGTTCTTCGTCGTTTTCAGTCTCTTTATCTGTCTCTTTGCTGAATACGGTTCGCCAACCCGGTTTTAAGATTTGTTTCCCGGAGGTCTTGAAATCAACGTTCTCGACCCTTCCCGTAACCGTGGTGGTCGATACCGAACAGTCGGGATAGAAAGCGGCGATGAAACGGCGTGCTACCAGGTCGTACACCTTTTGTTCATTTTCCGTCAGGTGTTGGGCCGGGACGGAGGTGGGGATGATTGCATGGTGGTCGGTTACCTTGCTGTTGTCGAAAACCTTTTTCGACTTTGTTATTTTGGCCGAAAGCAGCGGTTCTGTCAGCGTTTTGTACGATACCAGCGCCTGCAATATTCCCGGTACTTTCGGGTATATGTCGTCACTCAGGAACGTAGTGTCTACGCGGGGATAGGTAGTTACCTTCTTTTCGTACAGCGATTGGATGAATTTCAATGTATCCTCGGCCGAGAATGAGAATTTTTTGTTACATTCTACCTGCAAGGAGGTCAGGTCGAACAAGCGGGGAGGGGATTCTTTTCCCTGTTTTTTCGAGATACCGGTTACTTCAAACGTTTTTCCCTGTACGGTTTGTAGGGCTTGTTCTCCCTCCTCGACCGACGAGAAACGGCCTTTGGCAACCGAAAAGGTGGTATGGCGATAAACCGTTTTCAGCTCCCAATAGGGTTGCGGTACGAAATTGTCTATCTCTTTTTGGCGGTTTACAATCAGGGCCAGCGTAGGGGTCTGTACCCGTCCGATGGATAGCAGTTGCCGGTTCTGTCCATATTTCAGGGTGTAGAGGCGGGTGGCGTTCATCCCTAACAGCCAGTCGCCGATGGCACGGGAGAGTCCGGCCTGGTATAACCGGGTAAATTCTTCCTGGGGTTTGAGTTGTTGGAATCCTTCGCGAATGGCCTCCTCTGTCAGGGAAGAGATCCATAACCGATATACCGGGCATTTGCTGCCGGTTTTTTGGATAACCCAGCGTTGTATCAGTTCTCCCTCTTGTCCCGCATCGCCGCAGTTTATGATACTGTCGGCCTTGTTCATAAGCGTCTGGATGATGTCGAACTGTTTTTTTACCCCCTTGTCTTCGATGAGTTTGATGCCGAATCGGGGGGGAATCATGGGTAGGACAGAGAGCGTCCACGGTTTCCATTGCGGGTAGTATTCGTGGGGTTCTTTGAGTGTGCACAAATGTCCGAAAGTCCAGGTTACCTGATAGCCGTTGCCTTCAAAATATCCATCGTATCGGGTTTTGGCTCCCAATACGTCGGCAATCTCTTTGGCCACACTCGGTTTTTCGGCGATACAAACTTTCATTTCCCGGTTTTCAAATTCAAGGCAAAAGTAAAATATAAAATCCGGATGCCGAAATTCTGTTTTTATTTTCGTGTAGATTTGAGATATTCCGATTGTATGGCTGTCCGTATCTCCTGTTGTGTAACGGGTTGGTAAAAAGCCGATAGCTCTTTGTCAGACAGGGCCCTTTTTAAGGCATATAACGACAAGATGACCCGTCGGCCGTATAAAATCTCGGAAAGCAATTTTGAATCCATCCCCATAGTTCGGCTCAACGTCGAGCGGTATTTTTGGAGCAGGGCTTGTTCCCGGGCTGCCAGTTGCAGGGCTGGATATTGTTGGTTGAAGGCTTTTGTTCGCCGGTGAAAATCCGAAATGCCTGCCGTATCGGAGGGCGTTTTCATGGAAAAAGAGTATCGTATCAACTCTTGTTCATCGGAAGTAAGCGGTATGTTTAATCGGTTGAAAGCCGAGACGACGTCGTTTCCCGTAACCGATTTTTTCCCGTCGTCCATGATTTGGGAGTGTTCTAATCGGTCTATCAGGTTCAGGTACTCGGTGGCAAACAGGGATGAAGGGGAACCGAAAGCCGTTAAATTGATTCGATAATAATCCGGTGGGAGGGATGCGGGGATTTTTTGTAACCGTTTTTTGTATTCAAAATCAAACAGCCGGTTGGCAACCGCACATTGAAAACTTTTTCGGGCAATGCCGGCCGACTTTTGTCCCATGTGCAGAACCTGTATCAGACTGTCCAGTGCCTGCTGCTGTTGTTGTGCCAGTTGTACTATTCTTTGTTTGTATGCTTGTGCCGACAACCCTTGAATCTCTATCGGGGTGGGAGGGAATAATCGATACATCGCCGTGCGTATCGTTTTCAATTCGTGGTTCGTTTTTGCCTGGTCGCCTTCGTACCGCAGATGGGTATAATTTTGTTCGGCCTCTTCCGGCTTTTGGTATGGAATGGCCATCTCATCCAACTCTGCTGAAATGAAAAGTTCGTCTCCCGGTTCGGAATAGAAATGGATATATCCGTGCGGGAGAAAAAGGGTCTGTTGTTGCGGGTAGCTTTGCGGGAAGACAACAGTGAATCTACCTGCCGGATCTATTTTTTTCGGAATCAGTTTCTGTTCTCCGGAGATGAAGTTGGTTTCGATAAACAAGGCGGTATCGACACCTAACCGAGAGTGATAACCATTTAATTGTACGTGTACGATGCTTGTACCGGGTTGAGGTTGTTTACTGGGTTGCCGTTTCTGTACCGATGTTAAAGGTGCTTGTTTTGTGTTGGCAGATAGGGCGTGGTCGAATAGCGGTATGTCGATGATTTTGAATGGAAAATCTTGGGATGTGTTTATGAAATCGACATATCTTACGTTTGTCGGGATGGCCGGGAAATCTATAAAGAGAGTCATCTTTCCCGATTCGGGTATCATAATGCGTCGGCCTAAATCTCCCCCCTCCATATCTGTGGCTTTCCAAGAAGTGTGGCCCTTGAAATCGGTTAACCGAATCTCTTTTTCAAAGGTAACCGCCTTGTTCGGGAAATAGCGGAGGGTGATGTAGAGGCGGGTCAGCCCTGTTTTGCGTTGGATGCTGTCGATGGTTACTGCCGTAGTGGTCCGTGCTGCGAACGATGGCCTTTTAATGGTTTGAGAAGCTGTTGTTCGGTTTATCCCGAAGAACAATGCCGAGAAGAGATACAGACAAACGTAGAAATGGTTCATGTTGACAGATGTTTATTACGTTATGTAAACAGATAAACGTTAAAAAAGTTCGGATATTGGACGGTTCTTCCGACTGTACTGGCAGCGATGGGTTATTTTTGAGGATGAAATGCCGGACAAAGAATTGTTGAGAAGAAAAAAAGTGCTATATTTGTAGCCGTTTTCGGGGCGTAGCGCAGTCCGGTTAGCGCACCTGCTTTGGGAGCAGGGGGTCGAAGGTTCGAATCCTTTCACCCCGACAATCTGATTATAAGGCGGTTA
>CASGEW010000102.1 GCA_949300615.1 uncultured Bacteroidales bacterium | reverse complement strand
ATGTTATGTTACATAAAGATGGATTGTTAGAAACGACCAGAAAAAAAATAGAGGCAAATCCCCTGTAAATAAAATCATATACCGTAATTTAATGGCTAAAAGCAATCGAATTATTACATTTCAGTTGTTTAAAAGCCTGTTGGGGAAAGAATTTTTTATAAAAGAATTGTTATATTTGTAGCATATAGGGATCGGTTCATGTTCATTTGAGTAAACGCGATTCAATTTGTTCTGATCCTGCCTGTATGGGAATTTATAGATATTTAACTGTCAAATCGTACCGGATACAATGGCACGGAAAACGTATCGATACATCTGTTATCTATGGGGGTGGATGCTGCTACTGCTGCAAGGTTGCAGCGGCGGGGCCTATTTGTTGCCTTCGGCTATTGGTTCCCCGTACGAAGTATTGGTGGTTGCAGACGAAGCGATTCTCAAAGGCGAGGCCGGACAGTCCATTCGGGATGTGTTGAACTGTCCGATACCCCGATTGCCTCAAAATGAACCCTATTTCTCCATTTCGCAAACTTCTTTCGATAAATTCAACGATTTGTTGAAACCGGTCCGGAACATTGTGATGGTAGAGATCGATCAAGAGGTACAGTCCCCCCAGTTGTCTTACAGCAAAGACGTATGGGCCAACGGGCAGGTGGTTTTGCGGATAAAGGCCCCGGACAATATACAACTACAAGAGAGCATCGACAACAACAAGTGGCGCATTATCTATTTCCTGAATAAAGCCGAGCGCGAAAGGCAGATTGAGTGGTTGAAGAAAAATACCGACCAAAATGCCAATGATCGGTTATACGAACAGATGAATGTTTTGCTCACTCTTCCCGACGATCTGGGGAAAATAAAGCAGGGCGACAATTTCTTTTGGACATCGAACGGAGCCTACAAACGGCGCACCGATTATGTCGTATATGCCGTGCCGTATAGGTCTCTTTCGCAACTGGACCCGGAAAATCTGGTCGTTTTACGCGATTCGGTTATGAAGGCCAATATTCCGGGAGGTCCCGAAGGTTCGTATATGACGACCCATAAAAAAGTGCTTCCGCCGATCGCCCGCATTGTAAACCTGAACAATGCCTATTGCGTAGAGATGCGCGGTCTGTGGGAGATAGAAGGCGACATCATGGGAGGCCCTTATATCAGCCTTTCCCAAGTGGACGAACTGAACCAACGGCTGATAACAGCCGAAGCATTCGTATATGCCCCCGAGATGGAGAAGGCCGATTTGGTCCGTAAGATGGAAGCTGTATTATATACGCTCAGAGTTCCCCAGAAAATGAATCTGGAAGAGATATCGGTCGAAGTAGATTCTATACAACAGATAAATTAAATACATCAATAATGGCACAAAATCATAAAATAAAAGTTGGTATAACACAAGGAGATATAAATGGGATAGGATATGAGGTAATTTTGAAAACCCTGTCAGATTCGCGTATTACGGAAATGTGTACGCCGGTGGTGTACGGCTCGCCCAAAGTAATGGCCTATCATCGCAAGGCCCTTGACTTTCCCCCGATAAATTTTAACATAGCCGCCGATGCATCGTCCGTACTACCCTCCCGGGTGAATATTATCAACTGTATGGGCGAAGAGGTTCGGGTAGAACTCTCCAAATCTACCCCTCAGGGAGGCGAAGCCGCCTATTTGGCATTGGAAGCCGCTGTTGCCGATATGGAAAAGGGGTTGATTGATGTACTGGTTACAGCCCCGATAAACAAAAATAACATCCAGTCCGAGAGTTTTTCGTTTCCCGGGCATACCGAATACCTCGAATCTCGGTTGGGAAAAGGAGCTCGCTCCTTAATGATCCTTATGTGCGATAATTTGCGGGTAGCTTTGGTTACGGGGCATATTCCCTTATCGGAGGTTCCCAAGCAGGTAACCAAAGAAAAAATCCTTGAAAAGTTGCAAATTTTCAACACCTGTCTCAAACAGGATTTTCAGATTGTCAAACCCCGCATAGCGGTGTTGTCGATGAATCCCCATGCCGGGGACGGAGGCTTGTTGGGAATAGAAGAGAACGATACGATTATTCCGGCGTTGAAAGAAGCCGAGGCAGCCGGTATTCTCTGTTTTGGACCTTATGCTTCTGACGGCTTTTTCGGCTCCGATCACTATAAAAAGTTCGATGGCGTATTGGCCATGTACCACGATCAGGGGTTGGCCCCGTTTAAGGCCATCGCCATGGAAAACGGCGTAAACTTTACAGCCGGGCTTCCGATCGTACGTACCTCTCCCGACCACGGTACGGCCTACGATATAGCCGGACAAAACCTTGCTTCCGAAGCCTCTTTCCGGCAAGCCCTATATACAGCCATCGACATATACGGCCATCGGAAAGTTTATGCCGAAATGTCGGCTAATCCCCTGAAAAAACAATATTTCGACAAGAGCGGCGACAAAGAGGTACTCGATTTGCAATCTGAACCCAAAGAGGATTAGGATCAAGTCCGAGTTGTTGTAAAGTAGGAGAATATTTAGTGTTGTTAAGAGAAAACTCAAACAACTCGTAAAGTTTTATTAGTTTGTATTGACATAAAAATAAAAAAGGTATTGTTAAAGCCGATGATATCTTTTGATTAGAAAGTAAAAATAAAGACATTTGTCTGTTTTTTTAGTAAAAATATGATGGAATTTGCTGTGATAGCCGCAGGCGAAGGATCTCGATTGGTAGAAGAGGGAGTCTCTCTGCCTAAACCGCTGGTAAAGATCGGTGGCGAACCCATGATAGACCGTCTGATAAAACTATTTATGGCGCAGGAGGCTGAAACCGTTCATATTATTGTGAACCGGGAGATGGTCGAAGTCCAGGAACATATAAAAGCACTGGCCAAGCACTATCCGATACGCTTGGTAGTAAAGTCCACACCCAGTTCCATGCACAGTTTTTATGAGCTATCCGAGGGAATAAAATCTGACAAATTTTGCTTAACTACGGTCGATACCATCTTTCGGGAGGAAGATTTTGCCGCTTACGTCAAGGCTTTCGCCACAACCTCCGGAATTGATGGGCTGATGGGGGTAACCTCCTATATTGACGACGAAAAACCGTTGTATGTTGAGGTAGGGGCCGACAACCGCATATCGGATTTCAAGGACGCCGATTACGTCGGTTCAAAATACATTTCAGGAGGTATTTACGGGTTGACCCCGGCAGCCATTCCGGTGTTGAAAAAGTGTATAGACGAGGGTATCTCGCGTATGCGGAATTTCCAACGCCGTTTGGTCGCAGAGGGTTTGGTCCTGAAAGCCTATCCGTTTACCAAAATAATAGATGTCGATCACGCCTCAGACATAGAAAAAGCTGAAAAATTCTTGCGTTGAGGTAAGCAGGATGAGGCCAAATAAAAAAGAATCGAATGAAAAAGATCGTTTTAGCCGGAGTACGGCGAGAAAATACATATTCACCCAACCATGTGGGGAACGATGCTGCCATATTTAATCTGACGCTCTCTTATCTGCGGGAGTCGGGTTACGAAGTGAATGAATACGAAGAGTCGGGATTCGTAAATTCCCCGATCAAGGAACGAGCCATCTTCAATATGTCCCGATCAGAAAAGGCTATAAAAAAGTTGCAGCAGCTCGAAGATGAGGGGTGTGTCGTCGTAAATTCCGGTTATGGCATCGAAAACTGTACCCGGGAAAAGATGACGACCCTGTTGATAGAGCATCGTATTCCATATCCCGAAAGTCTTGTGGTAGATACCTCGTCGTCCATTGTAGCGTTGTTGCAGGAAAAAAATATGCAGCAATGCTGGTTGAAACGGGGCGATTTCCATGCCATACACAAGGAAGATGTCAGCTTTGCCCGCCATCCCGAGGAGGCGCAAAGTATCTTGCAGGAGTATGCCTTGCGGGGAATCGGCCGGGCTGTTATTAACCGCCATTTGGTAGGCGATTTGATAAAATTCTACGGCGTACGGGGGAGCGATTTCTTTTATTGGTTCTATCCGTTCGATCTGCATCACAGCAAATTCGGGCACGAACAGATAAATGGCAAGGCTACCGGAATACCGTTCTCGGTAGAAGAGATGCGCGAAATCTGTTCCGAAGCCGCTACCGCCCTGCACGTCGAAATATATGGAGGAGATTGCATCATCTCCCCGGATGGCGAGATCCGCATTATAGATCTGAATGATTGGCCCAGTTTTGCCCCTTGTCGGGAAAAGGCCGCCCCTTATATAGGAAAAGCCATTGAACAGATCATCCAAAAGACCCTTGTCTCAACCTCTGTGGGAATATAGCCGTATGGAAAAGAAGATACAGAAACCAACCTTGAAATCTACGCTTAAATCCTTGGATACCGAGGAGACCATAGACCTGTTGTTCTACCGGCCTATCGGATACGGTTGGGCCCTTTTATGCCAGAAGTTGGGTATTGTGCCCAATGCCGTAACCATCGTCTCCATTTTTATCGGTATTGCCGGAGGCGTGCTGCTGGGATATGCCGATTTGACGTATAATGTAATCGGTATGGTGTTGATTGTTTTGGCAAACTCGTTGGACAGTGCCGATGGACAGTTGGCCCGGATGACCGGGAATTTTTCGCGCATAGGACGTATTTTAGATGGATTTTGCGGCGACCTGTGGTTTATAACGATCTATACCTCTCTGTGTGTCAGGATGATGCACCAGGGGTGGGGTGCTTCGGTGTTTATCTTGGCTGCTGTTGCCGGTTTTTTCCACGCTCGGCAAGCCTCTATGGCCGATTATTACCGGAATTTCCATCTTTACATGATAAAAGGAAAGGCCGGTTCCGAATTGGACGAAGCCTCCAAGTTGAAAGAGGTTGATCAGTCGCTTCCCTGGAAACACAATTTCTGGAAAAAAGCGATGTTGTTTTTTTATATCCGCTATACCCAGGGGCAAGAACGGGTATCCCCCTCCATGCAGGCATTGCGCCGTCAGATGAAACAGCGGTACGGGGACGACATCCCCGACTGGTTGAGGACCCAGTTCCGCCAGCAGAGCAAACCTCTGATGAAATATACCAATATCCTGTCGTTCAATACCCGCATTATTGTCTTGTTCATTTCGGTTCTGGTCGATTTGCCGTGGCTCTATTTCGCCTTTGAATTGACGGTGTTGAATATTCTTTTGCTCTATATGATATACCGGCACGAGCATATTTGCGCCTATTTTGTAAACGAATTAAATGCCGATAAACCATGCGATTGTCAGGAGTAAAAGGCCTCATTTTTGATTATGGCGGAACGATCGACTCCAACGGGCTTCACTGGTCCGAGGTGTTGTGGGAGGCTTACCGGCAGGTAGGAGTTCCGGTAGAAAAATCGTCTTTTCGCGATGCCTATGTCTTTGGCGAACGATCGTTGGCTACCCATCCGTATATTCTACCCGAGCATAATTTTTACGACGTATTGAAGGCAAAAACCTCGTTGCAGATACAGTATCTCATAGAAAACGGTTATTTGGAGAATCGGGAGTCGGTTCGTCAGTTTGCTGTGGCTGTGTCCGGCGTTTGTTATGACTTTGCCCGCACGACAACGGCAACGGCCCGGGAACTCATTGCTCGGTTGTATGAAAAGTATCCGTTGGTAATGGTTTCCAATTTTTATGGAAATATCCACACCGTATTGGACGATTTCGGATTGTCTCCCTATTTCCAAACCATCATCGAGTCGGCCGTGGTAAAAATCCGTAAACCCGACCCTGCCATATTCGGCTTGGGGGTAGAGGCGTTGGGCTTTCATCCGGAAGAGACCGTTGTCATAGGCGACAGTTATAAAAAGGATATTTTGCCGGCGCAGTCTATCGGATGTCAAACCATTTGGCTGAAAGGAAAAGGGTGGACTGCCGAAGAAGATGCCCAACCCCATAAACATATTGTGTATAATTTTGTTGATTTAAAAGATTTGTTGTTATAAATTTTTTCCTGATAAGGGGAAAGCGAGTAGATTTTAACTAAAAAAACGAAGGTCTCAACGAATAATTATTACATTTGTATGTCAGATTTATAAAATACGGGAACAGATAATAAGTCAAAAATTATAAAATAGTTAATTCTCAACCTGCAAAGGTTGTATAAAACAAAGAAGAAATGGAAAAAGTGAACGTAAAAGAAGCCAACGGAAAACTTGGCGTATTGGTAGTCGGCGTAGGCGGAGCCGTCGCATCGACTTTCATTGTTGGTACATTGGCAGTTCGTAAAGGGTTGGCAAAACCGATAGGGTCTATAACCCAGTTGGCAACCATGAGACTTGGAAAAAGAAACGAAAACAGATTCCCGAAAATAAAAGATGTAGTTCCTTTGGCAAAGCTCGACGATCTCGTATTCGGAGGGTGGGATATTTTTGAAGAAAATGTCTATGAAGCAGCCAAAAATGCAGAAGTGTTGCTGCAAAAAGATTTGGATGGCGTAAAAGATGAATTGGAAGCCATCAAGCCCATGAAAGCCGCTTTCGATCAGAATTTTGTTAAACGTCTGCACGGAACGTGGGTAAAAGAGGCAGCTACCCGTTGGGATTTGGTTCAGCAGTTGCGCGAGGACATTCGCAACTTCAAGGCTAAAAACCACTGCGACCGTCTGGTTGTTATCTGGTGTGCCAGTACAGAAGTTTATCTGCCGATGGGCGAAGTACACAAAGACCTGGCCAAATTGGAACAGGCTATGAAAGAGAACAGCAGCGAAATAGCACCCAGTATGTGCTATGCGTATGCCGCTATTTCAGAAGGTGTTCCGTTCATCAACGGAGCTCCCGCATTGACGGTCGATATGCCGGCCATGTGGCAACTGGCCGAAAAGATGAACGTGCCTATCTGCGGAAAAGACTTCAAAACCGGCCAGACGATGATGAAGACCGTATTGTCTCCGATGTTGAAAACCCGTATGCTCGGTCTCAATGGGTGGTTCTCTACCAATATTCTCGGAAACAGAGACGGAGAAGTGTTGGACGATCCCGACTCTTTCAAGACCAAAGAGGTGAGCAAGCTCTCCGTGATCGATACCATCCTGCAACCCGACCTGTATCCGGAACTCTACGGTAACATCTATCATAAGGTACGCATCAACTACTATCCTCCCCGCAAGGATAACAAAGAGGGATGGGACAACATCGACATTTTCGGATGGATGGGTTATCCAATGCAATTAAAAGTCGATTTCCTGTGCCGCGACTCCATTCTGGCTGCACCGTTGTGCCTGGACCTGGTGTTGTTTACTGACTTGGCAGCCCGTTGCGGATTTTCCGGGATACAGTCTTGGTTGTCGTTCTATTTCAAGAGCCCGATGCACGACTTTGAAACCGTTCCCGAACATGACTTGTTCATACAATA
>CASGEW010000101.1 GCA_949300615.1 uncultured Bacteroidales bacterium | reverse complement strand
ATAGCTATGGCTGTTTTCGGATGGGAAAAATTTGCAGCCGAAGGGAAATACCTGGAATATTTTGGCATTATTGGGATTACACTCATTATTATTTTTGTATTGAGAATTGTTTTAAAACGAAAAAACAAATTCAGAGAAGAGACCCGTAAAAGAAGAGAAGCTTCCGGACGTCGTTTTTTACGCGATGACCAAATTCTCTGAAATTGTAATCTTATGGTATATAACTTTTTCATTACTATACAAATACCGTTCAAAAGTCAAATGATATGCAAAAAAAATCCCTGTTTTTTCTGATTTGCCTTTTTAGTTTCATTGCAGCCAACGCCCAAACAGAAAAGGGATATTGGCTTTTCAACCCACAATTTACGGCGTTCGATTTAAGCGGAACAGAAAACTCACTGGGAAAAGATGATCGCCTCAGGTTGGGATTTGGCGTGAAAACCGGAAACTTTATTGCCGATAATTTTGCCTTTATCGTAGGTGCCGGATTCCAAATAGACAAACAGGATAGATACAAATCGAACTCTTTTGACCTGAGTACAGGATTCCGCTATTACCTTTTCTCACGCTTGTTCTTGGGTGCAGAAATAGCTTACCAAAAACAGTGGATACGCGACTATGACAGCGAAAGGACGCGAAAACCGGACTATTTCCTATTTAATGCGGAGTTGGGATATGCCATATTCCTGACGCACAACATCTCGCTTGAACCGGGAATTTATTGGAAACACAGCTTTGCTGACCGGTACAACCAGTATGGCATAAAACTGGGATTCGGTTTATATTTTTAATCACCCCATTTGAGAAACAAGAAAAGGATATTTTTGAATAAAACCGTTGTCCCTTCACTAAAAAAAGATTTTCATCATTCATAGATATTTATATGCTCTAACACATAACTATTTAATTAAAATCACAAATTATGAAAATTGTACGCAAACTCAATGTAGCCGGGAAAGCCGTTTGTACATGCGCGCTTTCTTTCTCCTTGTTGGCTACTTCTTGCACGCAAGAACAGAACAAACTTACACCAGAAGAGATTGCCGACGGGTGGGTACTCCTGTTCGACGGAAAAACCATGAACGGTTGGAGAAACTATAACAGCGATCAACTAACCTCTTGGGAAGCCGTGGATGGTACCATACGCGCCAAAGGCGACGGAAGCGATGCCAGTGGATATGTGGTAACGGATAAACAATATGAAAACTTCATCCTTTCGTGGGACTGGAAACTGTCGAAAGGTGGAAACAGCGGGATGCTTTACCACGTAGTAGAACGCCCGCAATTCCCGGTACCGTACATTACCGGCCCGGAATACCAACTAATCGATGAGCCGAACTTCCCCGAGAAACTGGAAGAGTGGCAAAAATGTGGCGTTGACTATGCCATGCATCTGCCGGATAAATCAAAAATGAAGATTAATCCGGCCGGCGAATGGAACAACTCCAAAATCGTATTTGACAACGGTCATGTAGAACATTGGATGAATGGAGAAAAAATACTCGAATTTGAAGCTTGGACAGACGACTGGCACGCTCGTAAAAACAGCGGCAAATGGGCAGACGCTCCCGAATACGGGTTAGCCAAAAAAGGCGTTATCTGTTTGCAGGACCACGGTTATCCCGCTCAGTTCCGAAACATCAAAATCAAAGAACTCCCTCGCAGAACCCAGGAAGTAAACCTGTTTAACGGTGTCGATTTAACGGGATGGGAAGTATATGGAACCGAAAAATGGTACGTAAAAGACAGTTTGCTGATATGCGAAAGCGGTCCGGACAAAAAATACGGTTATCTGGCAACACGCAACTACTACGATGATTTTGAACTGACAGCAGATTTCAAACAGGAAGCCGATGGTAACTCGGGAATCTTTATCCGCTCATTCGTTGAACCGGATGTAAAAGTAAACGGATGGCAGGTTGAAGTTGCCCCGAAAGGGTTCGACACCGGTGGTATCTACGAATCGTACGGAAGAGGCTGGCTGATCCAAATACCCGATGAAAAGGAAAATATCTTGAAACCCGGACAATGGAATACCATGCGTATCAAAGTACAAGGCGACAATGTACAGACGTGGTTGAACGGTCAAGAGATGGTAAATATCAACGATGAAAAAATCGGAAAAGGACAAGGTCGTATCGCCTTGCAAATACACGATGGAGGCGGTATCAAAGTATTATGGAAGAACCTGAAAGTAAAAACACTTTAATAGGTTTTCCGCATAAGAGAGAGATTATCCTTTGACAAAAGAGGATAATCTCTCCTCTCTTATAAATCCATACAGACAAATCGGCTCAGAAAAACACTCGAAAAGACTGCTGCCCAATAATACCATAACCGAGCCCTAACAAACAGCTACAACAACAAATCTTTTACTATAAACACATCCTTTTTATATGAAAAAAACAATACAACGACTGTTATTTATTTTTTTATTGTGTTCCACTATCGGATTACCCGTTCAAGCTCAAACCAAGGCCGAAGCAAACGGTTGGAAACTGGCTATCCAGTCATACTCATTCCATCGATTTTCCCTCATGGAGGCCCTCGAAAAGACACAAGAATTAGGTATTAAATATATCGAAATATATCCGGGACATAAATTAGGAGGAAAGTTCGGAGACAAAGTATTCGACATCCATTTAGATGAAACTACCCAGGAGGAATTAAAAACGATAGCAGCCTCAAAAGGTATCCAAATTGTTGCCATGGGGGTAACGAACCAGGACAGCCCGGAAAATTGGGAAAAATTATTTCGATTTGCCAAAAATATGGGTATGGAACTTATTACCGCCGAACCTGCTATCAATGATTGGGACTTGATTGATGAATTAGTAAGAAAATACAACATCCGGTTAGCTGTACACAATCATCCTCAACCATCAACTTATTGGTCTCCGGAGGTTCTGTTGGAACAAATTAGCAACCGTAGTAAAAAAATCGGTTCTTGTGCAGACGTAGGACATTGGGCTCGTGCCGGGTTAAATCCGCTGGATTGCCTGAAACAATTACAAGGAAGAATTGGATCGCTGCACTTTAAAGATATCTCGCCTAAAATAGAGGGAAAAAACGAACAACACGATGTTGTCTGGGGCGAAGGCGTACTAAACACCACCGAATTGTTACGCGAATTAAGGCGACAAGACTTTGACGGTATTATTTCTATCGAATACGAATACAACTGGGACAACTCTGTTCCCGACATAAAGAAATGCGTTGAATATTACAACCAAACAACGGAAAGGATCTTTTAAGATTCATCACAAAATCCATACATACCATCCGTTTTGACTTTTCAAAACGGATGGTATCTCTTTCTAAGATTTTTCATCTATTATATAACCCTTTTGTTCGTAAGCAAACACCGAAAAAATGACAATCGCCCAATTAGAGTATTTGATTGCCGTAGCCAATTACGGAAGTTTCTCAACAGCAGCCGAGAAATGCTTTGTCACGCAACCGTCATTAAGCATACAAATTAAAAATCTGGAAGACGAATTAGGCGTCATTTTATTAGACCGTAGCCGAAAACCTGTGGTTCCTACCGAAACAGGCAACCTCATTATAGAACAGGCACAAGAAGCCATCTATTCGTTTTCAAAAATAAAAGATTGTATCGATTCTATTAAAGGAACCATCGCCGGAGAATTGCGAGTGGCCATTATCCCCACCATCGCTCCATACTGGGTACACCGACTGGTACCGGCCATCATCAAGAAATATCCCCAGGTAAAGCTCTATATCAATGAAATGATTACTCCCAACATCATCGAATCCCTGCACAAGGGACAAATAGATGTATGCATATAGGCCGAAGGATTCGTCCCCGGCGATATACAAGAAGAAAAAATCGCCACAGATGCGTTTTTTGCATTCATCTCCCCGAAACATCCTTTATCCGATAAAAAGGAGATCGAACTGTCTGATTTGAGAGACCACAAAATCATATTGCTGACCGAAGGACACTGTTTCCGTGACCAGGTAATGTCGCTATGTACCCACTCAAAAAGAGAAAATCAATCTTTAACCATCGAGTGCGGTTCTATCGAGACACTGATCCGCATCACGTTATCGACAAAAGCCATGACTGTTATTCCCCAAATGGCTCTTCCTTATATCGGAGAGAAGTTGCGTCCTTGTATCCGGCCGATAAAAGAGGTAGAGGCTCATCGGGTCATCACCCTGGCCCGCGGGAAACATACGGTCAAAAACAGCCTCATCCATGCACTCAAAACGGAATTATTGGAGATAGCCACCACGTTACCTTAAAAAAATTTCAAAACAGAGCGAGGGCATATCTGATTTCAGATATGCCCTCGCTCTGTTTTGAATACCCATAAGGTCTGCTTCTATTTTCTACTTGACAACAAATTTATGCGTTCCGGACGGCACGCTGAGCACAAGATACTCTTCCTCCTTACCCAAAACAGTATATTCCGGGGACTCTTTCAACGCTTTTTCTATAACCTCGGCATTAACGCTAACCTCCGGTAAATACACTTGTGCCGAAGTATTGGCCGGAATGGTAATATTCCAGATGAACATTCCGTCTCGTTTTTCCCATTCGCTCACAATCTTTCCATACACCGAATGATACGAAGCCTTTACAAAATCCAGGCCATCGGGTATCTGCGGTTTCATAATGATTTTCTTGAAACCGGGTGCTGCCGGATCGCTTTTAATTCCAGCTAGGTCTTCGTAGTACCAAATAACCAGGTCTCCCAACAGCATTACGTGGTTGGCCGAATTCATCGCCGGATCGGCCGTATCACCGTTCCAGAGCTCCCAAATAGTCGTAGCTCCTTTTTGTGCCATATATCCCCAGCTGGGATAATCGGTATTGGTGGCCAGCCGATAGGCAATATCTTTTCGCCCGTTCTCCGTCAACAGACGCATAATCCATTGTGCACCGATCAGACCGGTACTGGTATGTCCGTTAAAATCGTCCATCGTCTTCTTGACTACATTGTCGAAAACCTCTGAGCGGTTCTCTTCCGGCACAAGTCCATACGCCAAAGAGAGCAGATTGGCCGTAGCGGTATTGTTCCCATAGCAATGGTTTTCCGCATCGTAAAAAGTTTCGTTGTATGCCTTATAAACGGTATCGGCCAACGCCGAGTAAGAGGCAATATCTTCTGTATGTCCCGTCAGTTCGGCAAAATTCTGCATCAACGAAAGCATATAATAGTAGTACGAAGTGCCCAAGATGCGTCCATCGGTTTTACGAGAGGGGTCTTGCGAATGAATCAACTCCTGCCGTTCGGGAGGCATACACCAGTCGCCATAGGTATCGCGGGGCATAATACCGTTTTCCATATACTTGTCGCGCATATAGAATATCCATTTTTTAAACGAATCGTAGTGTTTCCGAATCGGCTCTTTGTCTCCGAACTGGGTATAGAGCATATCGGCGATGAGCAGATATGCAGCAGGCCAGGTAACATCGTCGTTGTATATCTGCCAGTATGAAGGGGCAACATCCGGGACACTGCCGTCGGCCCGTTGCGAATCTTCGATGTCTTGCAACCATTTTGCATACAACCGGGAATTGTCAAAAATAAAACTTTCTCCTTTGGAGCCGGTTCCCCGGTCGCCCAACCAACCCAATCGTTCATCACGCTGGGGACAGTCGGTCGGTATGCTGCGGTAGTTGCCTCGTATGCCCCAATAAGCATTCTTATAAATGGTATTTATCGTTTCGTTCGAGGTAACAAACGTTCCCGTTACCGGGATGTTGTCATAAACTACTTTTCCCTCAATAGCCGACAAATCGGGTTTACCGGGGTATCCGGTCATCTCTACGAAACGGAATCCGTGATAAGTGAAACGAGGTTCGTAATACTCCGTCCCCTCTCCTTTCAAGGTATATTTATCGGTTACTTTGGCCGACCGGAGATTGGCCATATAGAGCGTTGAGTCGGGATTCAGAATCTCAGCAAAACGAAGCTGAACGCAGTCTCCCTGTTTCCCTTTCACTTTCAAGCGGGTCCACCCTACCATGTTTTGCCCCATATCAAAAATGAACACTCCCGGCCGGGTTTCAAATACAGCTACCGGTTTAATGGTTTCCATGACGGCAATCGGAGCCATCGGCAGAGCTGTCAAGACAGGCGATGCGGCCTTTACCGCTTCGGCCTGCATCCAGCTACTGTCGTCAAAACCGTTTTCGCTCCACCCCGGCATCTCTTTGTTGGCATCGTACTCCTCCCCATCGAACTCGTTGTTGGCAACAATCGGGCCGTCGGTAGTGAGTTTCCACGTCGTATCGCTGTTGATAACCTCCTTGCTTCCGTCGTTGTATGTTACCTCTACCTGCATCAACAATTTGGGAAATCCGTACTCCTGGTCGATATTTCCCATTCCGGGACGAACCGGACAATAGCGTCCATTTCCCAATATAACACCGATGGTATTATCGCCCTTCTGCACCTTATCGGAAACATCATAGGTCATGTAGAACGACCGTTTGCCGAATTCCGAAAGAGCCGGCGTCAATACATCGTTACCGACTTTCTGTCCGTTGATGTAACACTCAAACAGTCCTTGTCCACAGATATAGGCTACGGCCTCTTTGACTGGTTTGTCGAGCTCGACCTGCTTACGAAGCATCCGGGCGGCCAATCGGGGAAATTCTACCCTGACGACTTCCTGACCGACGGTGCGTTCAAGCCCTATCCATTGGGCCGACCAATCTTGGGCCGATAGCAGGCCCATGCTCCACATGGCCGGTTTGGCCCAATCGGACTCAATACCGTTTTCATCCCAGTACTTAACGGTCCAAAAACATTTATCACGAGATTTCAAGGCTTTTCCTCCGTAGGGAATCTCGATAGATTGGTCGGAATCAACCTTTTTCGAGTCCCACATATCGGCTTTTCCCTCAGCCAACAACTCAGGCGAGGAAGCTACCAATATTCTATATGCCGTTTGTGCCGCTCCTCTCTCATCGCTCGTAATTTTCCAGGAAAAACGAGGATGGGGGGTATCTATCCCCAAGGGATTTTCGGCCCGGTTTACTCTCAATTGATCCAATCCGGAACGATCGGCACACGATTGGAAACCGATTGCCAAACTTACCAACAGGTAAACGATGAGGGTGTGTTTCTTTTTCATATTGTATTGTATTTAAGGGATATAATTCTCTTTTTATCCGTTTTCGACGGACAACATACAGTAATATACGGTGGTAAAGAAATCCCGTACATAGGGAATCTTATCCAGAAAAAACAGTTTACGCGGTTTTAAGCCAAACTTGATTTGGTAATTGGGATTGATGAAATAACAAGTTTCATACTCCACCCGATAGCCGCTTTTCCGCGCATACCGTTTAAACTGTTCAATCCAGATGCCGGTCTCCTTAATCTGCTTCAATCCTTCGATGGTTCTCGGGTTCTCACCAAACCATTTTAGCATCCCGGTATATAGGGACACAGGTAACAGATGATAGAACGGAATGGATGAGGCCAAACGTGTTCGGCAGGTTTGTTGATGGCCGCCAAAAGGCATATGCCAAGCCGGGAATCCC
>CASGEW010000100.1 GCA_949300615.1 uncultured Bacteroidales bacterium | reverse complement strand
GGTGACTCCGACAGGATTCAAACCTGTAACCTTCTGATCCGTAGTCAGATGCTCTATTCAGTTGAGCCACGGAGCCAAATGCGATGCAAAGGTAACAATAAATTTAAAAACAGCAAGCCTTTTCAGTGGCTTTTTTTTGACGATATTGGAGGCAGATAATATGTCCCTATACTCAGGAGCGAATCCTCGGGAAATCGTTAATCCAGGAATTTGGGATTAAACATCAATATGCCTAAGGTTATGCCAAAGTTCCAGTTATCGCTGGGATAACTGTATTTATTGACATACGCGCCTAATGAAGCAAAAGGCAATTGATATACTAATGAAACCTCTCCTAAATAATCAAAAGAACGGAGTAGTTTCCCGTAATAAGGCTTATTGTTTTCATTCCGTTTTATTTCGAAAATAGGGACAAAGCCGTAAAATTCGGTACGGAGGTAAAAATTGTTCATGATTTTCCAGATAGGGATAACACCGGCTGCTACAAACTGATTGGCTCGAAAAGCCTCGTTAAAGACCGTTTGGCTTTGGGGGGTAGGAGTAAACGCCGGAGCCTGTATAATCGTAGAGGTATAGTTGTTATAAAAATTTTTACTTGATATGACCACCTCGCTTTTGAGACCGAGCGTGAATTTTTTTGAAATGTTTAGGTAGTGTTCGCTTTTGGCGTTCAACTCTATCCACGAATGGTTTTCGTTTTCGGTTTCATTTACCGTTTCTTGGTCAGATTGCTGGATATACCGTTCTTTACCCAATACGACCTTTCCCGATAGGGAAAAATGTCCACCCGAAGAGGGATACATATACGAATTCAAGGTATTTTTTTCAAATTTGATAGACCCCATTCCCAGGTAATATTTGCTCTGGTCTGCTTTGGTTTTTGAAAAATCGACCGTATTCGACTGGTAATACTTGTCGTATAGGTATCCGTATCCTACCGAAACCTCCGTTTTGGAGTTTGTCAGAAACGGGAGACTGAATCGCAGCTTACCGAATGATTCGAGATTGCGGATAAATGTCGGAGAGTTGGTCGTATAAAACAATTTTTCGTTTTCGTAGTATTTGTGGTTGGAGAAGACGTACATCAACTTGATATGCATGGGTATGCTGCTTGGCATCTCGAAACGGGCCGAGGCCATGGCGCTGTTGTACATTTGTCCGAACTCTCCGTTTACGTTAAAGTCGGTAGAATATTTGCCCAATGTTCGGTATTGTGCTCCTAAATAGACTTGATTGGAGCTGGAAGAGGTGATAAATCCTCCAAGGCTGGCAATGATATTATCGCTCATTTTCGCTTTCAGGTTCAGATCGAACATTTCGGTCTCTTCATTATAAACGGCATGAGGAATCAGGTCTTCTATTTTAGAGTCTGTAACCAGTTTGAAATAGGTCTTTTTTACCTCTTCATTATCTAAATTGTCATTGTCTAAATCAAATTGTTTCCGGATGTAGGAACGTTGTGCCGAGTTTCCTCCCTCAACCGATACGCTGTTGAAGGTTAGGTCCGGCAGTTGAGCTTTATATACAGCCCTGTTCACGGCTCTGGTTTCCTGGGTCATTTCCCGGGGTATCCGTTGTTTGATAGAATCCATTATTGCCATGGCTCCGTCATACCCGATTTGGGAAATTTGTTCGGCTTTGTGAAAATCGAGCAACCCGATGTCGCTTAATTTGAAGCTTAAAAGGATACCGTCCTCCTCGTCAATAGAATAATTTGTTTTTTGCATCACCATATTTTCTATTTGGGAAAGGGGATTGATATCGTTCGGTTTGGTCAATGTATCGGAAACCACGCTTCCGATAATGATATCCGGATTAAAATCGGTTTTCATTACATCGACCGGGAAGTTGTTGTATATCCCTCCGTCGTATATTAGCACGCCGTTCATTTCCAATGGCTTAAATACGAATGGATAACTCATGGATGCCCGTACGGCATCGCCCAGATCTCCATCCTTGAAAATGACCGGACGTTTGTTATATACGTCGGAGGCAACGGCCCTGAACGGAACGAAAAGATTGTCGAAGTTATTCTTGGCATGGGCCGAAGAGGGACTGAACAATGTCATAAAGGCATAGTTCATCGGCAGCGGGTTGATAAGGCTTTGCGGCAAAAAATGAGACGATATTTTACTGGAATCGCGTATGCCGATTTTAAACGATACGATCTCTGGCGAGGGTTCCGGCTTGCGGAAATAATAGATATATTTTTCATCGATTTTCCCTGTCAACCAAGATCTGAAATCATCCGAGTCTATCAATTTCAGCATTTCATCGGGGGTATATCCCATGGCATACAGCGCACCAACGATGGCCCCCATCGAAGTACCGGCAATATAATCAATGGGTATATTGTTCTCTTCCAAAGCTTTTATGAGCCCGATGTGTGCAATCCCTTTTGCCCCGCCTCCGCTTAAAACCAAACCGACCGTTTGGGCCGAAAGAGAAAAGTATGTCAAAAAAAGACTCCAAAAAACAAGAAAGAGTTTTTTCATATTGATCAAATATTGTACTCCAAAGTTATGAATTATTTTGCAAATACAATTTTATTGTAGGGAACAATAAAAGAGACGAAAACCTATAAGTTTCAAAAAAGCTCTCTTAATTTGTTGTTATTTAGGTTAAAAACTGAGCTATCTTTCTATTTGGATTGGCCGAAATAAGAATCTTTAAACCCGATGAAATAAAGTACCCCATCCAGTCCGATAGTCGAAATAGACTGGCTGGCGTTTTCTTTCACTTTGGGTTTGGCGTGATAGGCAATGCCCAATCCGGCAATGCTCAACATAGGCAAGTCGTTTGCCCCGTCGCCCACGGCTATGGTTTGGGCAATATCTACGTTTTCTACCTGGGCAATCAGTCGCAGGAGTTCCGCTTTTCGTTTACCATCAACGATGTCGCCGATATAGTTTCCCGTTAATTTTCCATCGACGATTTCCAATTCGTTGGCATATACATAATCTATGCCGTACAGTTTTTTCAGGTAATTCCCGAAGTAGGTAAATCCCCCCGAAAGAATGGCGATTTTGAACCCTGCGGTTTTCAGTGTATTCATCAATCTGTCCACCCCTTCGGTAATAGGCAGGTTCTTGGCAATATCTTCCATGACTGTTACGTCGAGCCCTTTAAGTAAAGCTACGCGTTTCTTGAAACTTTCAGAAAAGTCTATTTCTCCCCTCATGGCAGCTTCGGTAATGGCTTTTACTTCATCGCCCACCCCGGCCCGCAATGCCAGTTCATCGATCACCTCGGTTTCTATCAGCGTAGAGTCCATATCGAAACAGATTAATCGGCGGCAACGTCTGAACATATTATCTTGTTGCAGCGAGATGTCTATTCCCAAATGAGAAGCCAACTGCATGAAATCCGATTGCATTTGGGTGTGATCCTTGGCAGTACCCCTTACCGAAAGCTCTATGCAGGATTTAGAAGATTGTACGTTTTCGTCAAGCGGGATTCTGCCCGTTAGGCGTTGTATGGCATCTATGTTGAGCCCTTGCTCGGCTACGATCCGGGTAACTTCCCCAATCTGTCGGGCGGTAATTTTTCGGCCTAAGATGGTTATGATGTAGCGATTCTTCCCCTGCATACCGACCCAGCTGTTGTATTCGCTTTCAGAAATAGGCGAAAACTTGATGTTTACATCCAGCTCGTATGCTTTGAATAACAGGTCTTTTAAAATATCTCCCGATTTTTCTCCGGAAGTTTTGAAAAGAATCCCCAAGGAGAGAGTATGGTGAATATCAGCTTGTCCGATGTCGAGGATAAAAGCGTCGTATTTGGCCAGAATTTCGGTCAAGGCAGAGGTTACCCCCGGCTTATCTTCGCCCGAGATACTGATGAGGATGATTTCAGGTTTTTGTTTCATAAGATATGAATTGATTACCGAGTGCAAAGGTAATAAAAAAGAGGACCGTAAATACCCATAAACGGGATTGTCGTAATTTTTATATTACATCAGAGGTGTCGGTTTTGTTTTGGATAGATATGAAAAACAAATACAAAGAATGTTATTCTATATTGTTAATCAGGGCTATAATGCGAAAAAAATTAAATTAAATTTGTTCGACTGGTAAATTTGTCGCACCTTTGCCCTGTTTTTTAAAAAGCGTATAGCGAGTCAGAAAGCGTTCTGCCGATACGCTGGCCGCTGAAAATCAGTGGGGTCTGATGTTAGGACGGGAGGTTTGAACGTCAGATTTAGTAGGAACATTAAAATGAAATTATGAAGAAAATTGCGTTTTTCTTTGTCGCATTTTCGCTGTTAACGTTATCGTTTTCATTTATTGACAAAGAAACCTTTTCCGGGGTAGGGCTTTCTCCCGGAAGTAAATCGCCGCAGATAAAGATTGACGGACAATCGTTTGACGCGAAAGATTTAGATGTAAAAGCCGGAGAGTTTGTTTTATTGAATTTTTGGGCAAGTTACGACGCCGTATCCCGAATCTCAAACGTAAGGTTTAATACCATTGCCGATCAGCAGAGCGATAAGCTGCATTATGTGTCGGTTTCGTACGATAGGAGTATCCGGGTTTTTGAAGAAACGGTAAAGCTTGACAACGTAAATGCCGACTATCAATATTTTGATGCGGCAGGAGCAGATTCGGATTTGTACAAGAGGTTTCGTTTACAGAACGGATTTGCCAACTATTTGATAGATAAAGATGGCATAATCGTGGCCAAGAACATCTCTCCCGAAAAATTGACAGAATTGTTAGGTCAATAATTCTATGAAACAGGAGTTGTTTTGATACATCTCCTGTTTTTTATTTTTTTGAACTCCCGAACCATTTGTTGTAAATGTTTGTTTTTTGTGTAGATGTCTTTTTGAAAATACGAATAAAAACAACAAAACAATGAAAAAGAAATTTTTGATGGCCGTATTGGCTGTATTGGTGATGGGTTCGGGTGTAACATTTGCACAAGAAAAGAGCTGGTATTTTGGCCCGAAAGTGGGAGCTAACATCACGACGATCAGTAATGTCGATGCACAATCCTGGCGAGGAGGTGTGAATGTCGGTATGTTTGCCATGCATCGGTACAATGATTTTCTGGGATTTCAGGCCGATGTGATGTTCTCGATGATGGGCGCTGATTTTCAAGATGGAGCCAATCTGCGGTTGAACTATATTTCCGTACCCATGCTGGCCAAACTCTATTTGTATAAAACGTTGAATCTTGAATTGGGCCCGCAAATCGGATTCAAAGTGTTCGATCAGTTTAATCTGGGAGACAATACCTCTATTACCGACCACGATATGTACAATACCATGGATGTGGCTTTCGTTGCCGGTTTAGGGTATGAGTTTAGTTTGATAGGATTGAATTTTATGACAGAAGCTCGGTATGTTACAGGTTTGACCAATCCGATCAAGAGTGAATTCAATAATGGGAAAAACAATAAAAATCAGATGATACAACTCTCTCTGGGATGGATTTTTTAAGTATGATGTGATGTAACCTTTTTATTGGTAATTGATTAGACGTCCAATACGTCGTTATTATAATTAGGATAAAAAAGTCGTTTTAGTTTAAGGTATTTACTAAAACGACTTTTTTATCCTTGTTTTTTGTTGTTTTTAGGGCATATCTCAAAAAATAAGAAACAGAAAAAACACTTGGTTTTTACGGCAAGAAGAAGTAGTTAAAGGATAAGAGGGTGATCTACTTTTTCTTTCATCAGGGCAAAATCCAACACCTCTTTGATGTCTTTAACATAGTGGAAAGTTACCCCCTTGATATAAGTGTCTTTGATCTCTTCTATATCTTTTTTGTTTTCTTCCGAAAGGATAATGTCTTTGATATTGGCCCGTTTGGCCGCCAATATTTTTTCCTTTATACCACCCACAGGCAATACCCGTCCTCGTAATGTGATTTCCCCGGTCATGGCCAGATTGGGTCTTACTTTGCGTTGGGTAAATGAAGAGGCCAGGGATGTAACCATGGTAATACCTGCCGAAGGTCCATCTTTGGGAATTGCTCCTTCGGGAACATGTATATGGACGTTCCATTTTTCAAAAATCTCATCCGGGATGTTCAACAGCTCGGCGTGGGATTTGATGTATTGCATGGCAATTACGGCCGACTCTTTCATAACATCGCCCAAATTACCGGTCAGGGTCAGTTTTTCTCCCTTGCTTTTGCTCAGGCTCGATTCAACGAAAAGTATTTCTCCGCCTACGGCTGTCCAGGCCAGTCCGGTAACGACGCCCGGATATTCGTTGCCCTCGTATTTGTCGCGGCTGTATTCCTGTATGCCTAAGTATTCTTTCAGGTCTGTAACGGAGAGAGTTTTGGGATATTCTTCTCCTGACGCTTTTTTCCGGGCAATTTTTCGGAGAATCTTGGCGATTTTCTTGTCCAACTCCCTGACACCCGATTCGCGGGTATAATTTTCAACAATAACATTCATTGTTTTTTTGGGGATGTTTATCTCGTCTTTCTCCAATCCGTGGTTTTCGAGTTGTTTGGGCAGTAGGTGCCGACGGGCTATTTCGACCTTTTCTTCCAGTATATACCCGCTGATGTCGATCAGTTCCATCCGGTCGAGCAACGGCTGGGATACGGTGTTGAGGTTGTTGGCCGTTGCAATGAATAAAACTTTCGACAGGTCGTAATCTATATCTAAGTAGTTATCGTGGAACGTGCTGTTTTGCTCCGGGTCTAATACCTCCAACAACGCCGATGCCGGATCGCCTTTGAAATCGTTGCCGATTTTATCTATTTCGTCCAGGACAAAAACAGGATTCGAGGTACCGGCTTTCAGCAAACCTTGTATGATTCGTCCGGGCATGGCCCCGATGTAGGTACGACGGTGGCCGCGAATTTCGGCTTCGTCGTGTAGTCCACCCAACGACATACGTACATATTTCCGGTTCAGCGATTCGGCGATGGATTTCCCGAGCGAAGTTTTTCCAACGCCCGGAGGACCGTATAGACAGATGATGGGCGATTTTAAATCGCCTCGCAACTTCAATACCGCCAAATGTTCTATGATACGTTCTTTAACCTTTTCCAGCCCATAATGGTCCTTGTCCAATATCCGTTGGGCATGTTTGAGGTTGAAGTTGTCTTTTGAGTATTCATTCCACGGCAAATCTATCATGGTTTGCAGGTAGTTGAACTGGATCGAGAAATCGGGCGATTGCGGATGCAACCGTTCCAGTTTCTTTACCTCTTTCTCAAAGATTTTAGCAACCTCTTGGCTCCATTTTTTCTTTTCTGCCTTTTGCCGGAGTTCAAGGATGTCTTGCTCCTGAGCATTACCTCCCAGTTCATCCTGTATGGTTTTGATTTGTTGCTGTAAGAAGTGTTCCCGCTGTTGTTGGCTGAGGTCTTCCCGTGCCTTGGATTGTATATCTGCTTTTATCTCTATCAGCTGCGCCTCTTTGCTCATCATTTTGTAGAGCAGATAGGTACGCTTTTCCATATTGTCTATTTCGAGCAGCTCTTGTTTCTGGGAAGCTTCTATGGGGATGTTGGTACATAGAAAATTGATCATATAATGGATGTTCTCTATGTTCCGTATGGCAAAGACCATCTCTCTGGATGCTTCTCCGATGGTTTTCAGGATGCTGAAAGTTAGATCCTTCA
>CASGEW010000099.1 GCA_949300615.1 uncultured Bacteroidales bacterium | reverse complement strand
GTATTGGAAAATTTTGCGTGGCAAAAAGAGAAAAAAGATTCCCTGTTCATCCGTTATGTCAACGAGGTTGTACAAAAATATCCTCGCATACGATTTGTCGGAGGCGAGAAAAAACGTCCATGGACATCGCTCGTTCCTTTGGGAAATGTCCCGGTCAAGGCTTGTTTTGAGTTCTATGAAAGAGAACGTAAGAAGTTTCCCCTCCCCCGTTATTATGCCCGCAAAAGGAATCAAGGATATTGGGAAAACGTCGATAGCAACGCATATAGTTTATTCGATTTTATAGAGATACACGCAACCCCCTAAACTCCATTCCAAAATCAATAAAGATTTGTATATCCCCAATTTTTATTTCTGATTATTTTCCATCCCTTCAAAACGGTTAAAGTTTGAATTACAGAACAATCACATCGAAAAAAGGCTATACATACAATCTTGTACCACCGACGCATCCCCGCGAAACAGCATCGTAAAACTATACCCGTTTAAACAGCCTTACAACAACTCAACGAACATGATTCTTCTGGATTCTACAAGTCTCCACCATCACGACATCCTGATATGTACCCAACAGAGCCTAAGCAACTCTGGTGGGAGATCTGGATAAGGGAAGGTGGAGACAGTAGAAAACTGACGCAAACGAAAAATATTCTCATGCTGGCACACCTCGGTTTATAAGAGACAACCAATGCTTACCTGGCGAAAATATTCCCAATTTTCATAAACATTCGCTCAACAATTCGGGACAATCACATTATCATACAATTATACAGAATAAATCTGGGGCACTTCGATCTCCCAACTTTTACTCAACTCTTTCCAATGTTATCAGTCCCAGTTCAAACTGACCAGCTCCCTGGTTATTCCTGATATGGAAGGTGATGGAGTTTGTTTGTTCTGTCAGGTTGATGTCTCCTACATATTCCTTTTCCCGGTTTCGTTCTTCGGTTGCTTTGGTAGAGATCCATTCAGACAAGCACTTCTGGCGCTGCCAAACTTGGAAATCTGCACCATCGGGTTTTTCAAAGTAGTTTATCAGGACTTTGTATCTCCCTTCGGGAACGTCGTTAAGCATAATACGAACTGTACCATAATGCGAGGCTGTCATACGAATACCACGATCGTGCGAGACCTGTACGCCTCCGCCCACCGTAAGTTGCATCAGTTGAGGAAAGTAAACATGCTCGGTTGGCTGATAAACCGTACGGAGCTCGTCTGTCGGCTCTTCGCGGCTTTGCAAAGGTTGCGCAGAATACAGGAAGGCAACAGAAATATAATCCACCGGGAAATCATTTCCTGTGGGGCCATGCTCGATACCATGATACAATTCCTTTTCGTACGAGAGCTTGTCGGTCAGGAAGAAACGGTAACCTCCCGTACGCGACATGGGAAGCGAATAATCCAGACAACCGTGCAGAGGAAGACTGTTGCCTCTATCCCAGCGGTCGAGCAACGCATACCATCCACCGTTGTAATAGTCTTCCGAACCAGTACCGTGTAAACGCATCTTATTGTCCACATAAGTGCTATCATCGCCCTCGAAGAAAACAGTCATACCTGAGCGCAAACCTTGTGCCTGATGGATCGTACCCACATAGTGTCCTTTCCCTTTTTGTGAAACAAACTTATGAAAGATTCCGAGTGGCGTTTTTTCTCTACGCCATACGGAATAAAATTTTCCCTCTTCTTTGCGTACCCGCCTTTCTTCGTTATAATAAACCTTTACATTAACTGAAACGGGAGACTGCTGTACCCCTTCTCGTTTTTTGTAAACCAATTTCATTGTGGCCGATTTGTCAAAAGGCATCGGCAAGAAACAATAATTGGAAGTACCCTGTTTCCCCATCAATATGCTGCGCATGGCCCCTTTCCCATAGGCATAGCCAAAGAAATCGGCCACGGGAGCATAGATAGCTTCTACCTCCTCGTTGTCCCAACAGGCCGAAAGAATGACATCTTTGTATAATCCTTCAAAGGATGTTCCCCCATCAATGGTCATCCCCACGATGCGACCCGGTTTATGGAATTCAAAAAACGGTATTTCCTCTCCGGGATTAATAGTAAAGGACTTCTCCTGCGTCTGTACGTTTGCCGACTTTCCGAAAGTATAATTGGTTACCGCCGGTGACAGATCAGACCATATTTGGGCTACATCGGCCAATAAATCTTTGTCCTGTTGAGAGAACTCCCCGTTATAGGTTTCGACTTTCTTTTTAGGTAATGCGCGGTATTGTATCTGGATGAACTCCAATTTGGGGCCATCGAAAATAATTTTACAAGATTTTTTGTAAGTGATGGGAAGATAACAATAGTATCCACCTATTTCGTTGCCACAAATAGGATTGATAAAGGGATAAACCTTACCTGAAAAAAGATCGGAAAACCTAATTTTCAGGCCGGGTTCTTCCTGTCCGTCAAAATAGAAATAAAGCATATTGTCCGTTGGGGTCGGCGTCCAGATACGGTTTATCACTCCGGGACCTTCCATTTCTGCAATAACCAATTTGTCGCCTTCTTTGCGGAGGAAAGAATAGGTTCCGGCAAAGCCGTCGTCGTTACCGCCTGTGCGGTCGTAACTGGAAAACTGTTCTACATAAGCATCCGTACGATATTCCGGTAATTTGTCCACCCGTTTCAGTAGCTCCAACTCGTCGGTCCAACGATAAGTTTGTGCCGCAGTTTGTAACGAAGCAAACAAATACATGGGCAATAAAATAAGAACGTATTTTTTTAGTTTGTCAATCATAATGTTTTCTTTTTAAAGATGAAATAATCAATTCGATACAGGCCAATAGATGGAGAATCACCTGAACACGATTCTGACATACGTACAAGAGCCATGACAGAAGTTCTCCATAAGCAAATTCTAATACTAAAAATGTTTATACTACTAATGACAGATTAGTTGCTGTTTTGGTTAACTCCAAATATTTTCTATATAATTCCTCATACACTTTCACACGTTCCGGTTCTGGTTTATATTCCATCTCTACATCCGATCCCATGTGCAAAATGGCTTCACTAACGTCGCTGTATATTCCCGCCGCTACCGCTGCAAACATCGCTGCCCCCAATGCACAAGCCTGTTCCGAGCGAATAACCCGGATAGGCATATTCATAACATCGGCCAAGACCTGCATCACAAAAGGCGCTTTTTTACTGATGCCGCCAATCGCATTGACCGAGTCGATGCGTAAACCTTGAGCTTGCATATGTTCTACAATACGACGGGAGCCAAAAGCAGTAGCTTCTACCAAAGCCCGATAAATATCAGGAGCACTACTACCCAGTGTCAGACCGGCTATCATCCCCTTTACATTCTGGTCGGCATCGGGAGTACGACGTCCATTCATCCAGTCCAAAGCAACCACCGATGAAGGCGAAGGTTCGGAAAGTTCGACGGCACGAGTCAATTCGTCCAATATATTTTTCTGAATCCGTTTTTTCTCCTCCTTATCCGATACAAACTGTAAAGGCCAGGACAACATTTGAGAGAACCAGGCATAGATATCGCCAAAGGCAGATTGTCCTGCTTCAAAACCAATGTATCCCGGGAGTACCGAACCATTGACCTGTCCACAAATACCTGAAATGCAACGGCCTCCTATCTCCTCTTTTCTTGCCACCATAATGTCGCACGTGGAAGTTCCGATAATACGTACCAATACACCGGGAGCAACCGAAGCCCCCACTGCGCCCATATGTGCGTCAATAGCACCTACCGAGACGGCAATACCTGCGGGGATTCCCAACTGTCCGGCCCATTCGTCGGTCAAAGTGCCGGCCTTGACACCACAAGTATGGGTCTCCGTAAACAAGTGAGGAAGCATATCGGCCAAACGGGGATGGAGTTCTTGGAGAAATTCGGCCGAAGGTAACCCCCAACGTTCGTGCCACATGGCTTTATGGCCAGCTGCACAACGGCTGCGGTATATGCTTTCAGGCTGTGTATTCCCGGTAACCAATCCCGTTATCCAATCGCAATGTTCCACCCACGAACAAGCAATATCCCGTATCTTTGAGTTTGTTTTAAGCACATGCAATACTTTGGCCCAAACCCATTCCGACGAATAGGTTCCCCCTTCGTACATCAAGTAATCAAGCCCGCGTTCTTTTACTAATGCATTGATTTGCTCCGCCTCACGAACGGCCATATGATCTTTCCAAAGGATAAACATGGCATCCGGATCTTCGGCAAACTCCGGTAGCAAGGCCAAAGGTATTCCATTGGCATCTGTCAGGGCCGGAGTACTACCCGTAGTATCAAAGCTCAATCCACAAATAGCCGCCGTTTCGTCCGACGACAACTGTGAAACGGCCTCATGTACCGCCTCCCTCATCGCTTCTACATAATCCAACGGATGTTGACGGTAGCGGTTGGTAGAAGGGTCGCTATACAACCCGGTTTTCCAACGGGGATAGAGGCATACCCCCGTAGATTTCTCAGCTCCGTTACGAGCATCGACCACCAATGCCCGGCAAGAATCTGTTCCAAAGTCCAATCCTATTACATATTTCTCTTTCGTATCCATATATTTATATAAACTGGTGTCTAAGGTTATTTATAGTTGGAGAAACACGTTACACTCTTTTCCGAATTTACTCGTAACCTTAAACCTTATACCTATTTCTATATCTCTTGTTTCCGTGCAATGAAATATCCATAGTAGGCAACTACTGCAAACGCTATGGCCGGAACGATATAGGCCGTCGTAATGCTTCCGGTTTGATCCGAGACGATACCTTGAATCTGCGTCAGCACGGCTGCGCCGGCAATAGCCATTACCATCCCCGAGCCTCCTATCTTCGTATCATTTCCTAATCCGGACAGGCCGAAACCATAGATGGTAGGGAACATAAGAGACATACAGCCCGAGATGCACATCAGACAATACACGCCAAAATTTCCCTTGCCAAACATGGCTCCCAAACAGCAGGCCACACCCACCACGGCCAATGTAAAAAGCAGCTTGTAGGCCTTGATATACTTCATCAAGCCGGTGCAGACGAAGCGCATAATGACAAAGAGCACGAGAGACATGATATAATAAGTAGCGGCTGCCTGCTCAGCAGTCCGGGGAAGCAAGTCATTCAACCCCAACCATTCACATACATTGTAGAAACCCGCTGCCACCGGTTCTACATTGCGCAATGCGGCAACTACCTGATCGGCAGAGGCCGACTCGCCCAATCCGGCCAAAATAGCATCGAATTCAAGTTGGTGCATGGCATAACGGATGACGAACGACCAAACAGCAATCTGTGCGCCTACGTAGAAGAATTGAGCCACTACGCCCCATACGTAATTCTTATTTTTTATCAGACGGCTGAACGTTGCTCCAAATTCCAGTTTTCCCCGTTCCTCGCGTAAATTGGGCATCTTTGTCAACCGGATAGCCAACAAGAGCAGTAGCATGACAACGCCCAATACGACATAGGTAGTGGTTATGGCTCTCAACTCTTCTCCTTGAATAGCCGCCAGTTCTTCGGCCGGGAGCTGTGCACGCTCCGATGCAGTGAGTAGGTTTAATTGAGACAGAATAAATATCTGACTGATGACAACTCCTGCAATGGCTCCGAAAGGATTGAACGACTGAGAAAAATTCAAACGCCGGGTGGCCGTTTCTTTGGGACCGAAAGAAAGGACATACGAATTGGTTGATGTTTCGAGTACCGACAAACCGGCAAATAACACGAAAATAGCCAGCAGATACATGAAGAAGCTGAAATTGATATTTATCTCGGAACATAACATAGCCGGATAAAACAGGATAGCTCCCAAAGCATACAGACCCAATCCCAACATTACACCCGACTTGTACGTGTACTTCTTAATGAACAACGCCCCCGGAATGGCACAACAACCGTATCCCAACAAATAACAGACTACTTGAATCCACGCGGTTTTAGAATCGCTAATACTCATAATGCGTTTGAATGCAGCCAGCATGGTATCGGTCAAATTATTCGGCAGCGCCCAGGCAAAAAACAAAGTGGTGAGCAATATAAACGGGAAAAGAAGATTCCTCGGTACGATTCTATTCGATTCCATATTCCTATTTTTATACGGTTCTTATTGAAACTTTGTTTTGATAACCTCTAAATCGGCTCCAAAAACAGTTTTTACAATCGGAGCCAAATCTTTTTCATCACCTTGTATATGGACTACTTTTTGACTGTGTACCAACGAGGCTCCCGGAGCCAGTTCCGCTCCCGGCGAAGAGGTCTCTATTTCATAGAAAGGCCCCATGATAGAACCGTCTTCCAACGGGCCATCATTATATGCATTGATCACATCGCCGGCAAAGGGATCGTCCTGCGCTCCCCATTGACCGTTGACATACGAAGCCGGACCATCGGGCAATTTACAACTCAAAATGGTAAGTACCCCTTTGGAAGAGTCGTAACTGCCACAAAGCCCTGTTGCCCGCCCGGCTGGTAAGCCCAACTTAGAGCGCCATTTGCCGTCTATTTTGAAATACAGCATACCATTATCTGCCACGAGCCGGTCTGCTGGAATCTTACCAAAATACTCGTCGTTTACGATACGCCCTTCTGCCGCTTGGTTGTAGGGAATAAAGACAGTGGTAGTGGGTGTCGGGTTAAAATGGCTCAACATCCAAACAGATACCAATCCTTTCTCTTTTGTCCAAGCATCCGAACCGGTATTGGTAATCTTATTGTCGCTCTTGTAGGCCACCACCTTCATGGTACTGTTCAGTTCAATACCGTATTCGGCTGCCACTTCTGCGTTGTCCATCAGCGATACGGTACGATCGATGTGCAAATTGAAAGTCGTCCCCGAAGCATTCTTAACTTGTGTGTCTTTTACAAAACGGATGCTGTTGTTGTCTTCGGATTTCACTTGGTAGGCTTCCGTGTCAATAACAGGAGGTACTAACCAATTTTCGTAAACCTGTTCGGACCCTTCTTTGAAATAGAGCGAGAATGGCCCGCCTTCCGGTCCTAACCAGAAACGCTCTTCGCCTCCTACCGGATTGAACTGCGGATTCACTTTCCCTTCTTCTATGAAACGGTAATTGATCCAGCCATAGCTATCGCCCTCATCGCCAGAAGCAGAGGTCGTCATCACACGTCCCTGCCAAGCCGGGATTACCATTACTTTGGCTTTCCCGTCGGCAGAAACCAACTCTTTATATTCCACGCCATGTTCTTTCAAGAACTGTGCGTCGTAGGCATAAGTTCCCATCTTTATATCATTCTCTCCGTTGCAGGAAACGGCAACAGTTGTTACCGCTCCCCACCACAGAATATTTGCCAATTTTTTCCACTTCATATAAATTCCCTTTATTTATATAACGGTCCGTAATTATTGCAGGCCCTGTAATCGCTGCCTTCAATATCTTCACCAAATGCCGACCAAGCACTGGGACGGAAGATTTTTTCCTCGGGAACGTTATGCATACATACAGGGATACGCAGCATCGAAGCCAGCGTAATCAGGTCTGCCCCCACGTGGCCGTAAGAAATGGCTCCATGATTGGCCCCCCAATTATTCATTACGGAATATACATCCCGGAAATTCCCTTT
Source organism: uncultured Bacteroidales bacterium (assembly GCA_949300615.1). GTDB lineage: Bacteria > Bacteroidota > Bacteroidia > Bacteroidales > CHK158-818 > Gallibacteroides. The sequence continues at coordinate 122 of CASGEW010000099.1, read as the reverse complement.
ACCCGTCAAACGCGGAGCAAAGAAGGTCGAAGGCCATGTCCGGTCTGTGCGTTCATTGATAAGCCTGAATAATTCAGGGTCGAGGTCCACGGTCCAGCCTTCGGCAATTTGCAATACCGGCC
>CASGEW010000098.1 GCA_949300615.1 uncultured Bacteroidales bacterium | reverse complement strand
AAAATGTCGAATTCCCGCCTAATCATCTGCTCCTCGGCCTGTTGCACAGATTCGGATTTATCCATATAAATATCGTTTTATCTTCTGCAACACAAACATATATAAAAAAACCGAAAGTTAATACTTTTTAGGATAGAAATTCCGCATAAAAAAACGGGCATCAAAAGGATGTCCGTTTTTTTGTATTTCCCATAAACGACTTTATGTTCGGATTTTTCACTCTCTCTGTCCCGACGGTTCAGAGTTGTGTTCACCTCATTTTCAATCCATGGAATCTGTCATTTCTAATTTTAACCGTCCGCCTTTCAACACATCGGCCTGTGGGATTTTAAACCCGGTTATTTTCTTTCCATTCAAGCGTATGGATCGGATATACTTATTCTCCTTCGAAGCATTTTTTGCCTCTATCACAAACGTCTTGCCTCTTCCGTATCTATTGTCCAGATGCAAGGTTATTTTCGGATATCGAGGAGAACCTAATTCATAAAACGGTTGTTGGCTACATCCGCCGTCCATCTGGAAGAAGCCGATGGCACTCATCACGAACCAACTGCTCATCTGACCCAAATCTTCGTCTCCGGGATATGCATCGTACGGCGTTGTTCCATAATACTGTTCCTGAATGGCACGTACCCACTTCTGGGTAAGATGCGGTGCTCCGCCCCAATTAAACAGGTAAGCAACTTCCATCGATGTTTCATTGCCATGATTGATCGGATAACTGGCAAAATCGTCACCCGAAGCATTAAAGTTGGCCAAGGAAGACTTGACCATAGCACTATCCAGACGCGAAACGAAACGTTCTCGACCCATTAATTCCACCAGTTTTTCAGGGGTATGAGGTACAAACCAGGTATAATTGAACGAATTTCCTTCGGTAAATCCAGGGGTATGATACGGGTCGAAAGGAGAAATCCAATTACCATCTTTATCCTTAGGCCTGATAAAGCCACTTTCTGTATTTTCCAGATTTATCCAGTTCTCAGAACGTTTCAAAAAATAGACATAGTCTTCTTCATGGCCAAGATATTTTGCCATTTGCGCCAAACACCAGTCATCATAAGCATATTCCATCGTATTGGACGAAAGGCCCATTCCCTGAGGAATATATCCATACTTCATATAGGGAACTAAATGTTCTACGCCAACCGTTCCGCCGCCTTCATAACGTTGTGGAGGCGTAAGAAGCATCTTTTTCAATCCGGTATAGGCTGTTTCCAGATCAAAGTCCCGAATACCACTCTGCCAGGCTCCCCAAATCTGAGAAACCATATGCATTGCCACCATTACGCCCGTATGTTCAATACCCGCAGGGTCTGTATTAAACCACCCGCAATTCTTGTACAAGTGAATTGCAGAACGGGCCCATTGGCTGGACAGCTCAGGTGCTATCAGATTGAACAGTTGCTGATTGTCCCAGAATGTATTCCAATATTCGCCACTTATAATACGATCCCGAGAAGATTCCAACTGGCAGATCTGTTCGCGTTCATCCCGAAAGCGGCCGTCGAAATCACTCCACGAAGCTTTTGCAGCAATGGCCCGATAGAGATTTGAATAGAATTTCTTTTGTTGAAGATAATCTTCGGTTTCTATCTCTATACGGTGCAAATAGTCATTCCAAACAGAACGGGCATTGGCTACTACTTTGTCCAAATCCCAACCGAAAGGCTCTGAAAGCTCTTTTTGGAGATTATTGCGTGCTCCGGCTATATCCACCAGTGAAACCCCTGTACGGACTTTTACTGTAAAAGCAGACGAGGATTCTGCAAAATTCAGAAAGAACCCCACATCGCCCTTGCCATGAACTTCATTTATGTCATTCATAATCTTGGGTTCTGTATCAAATTCGTGGGCAGAATCCCAAGACCACACGTAGCCTTCATACGCTTTTATACGGTCGTTCACCCAACCTCCCATGGATACAAATGGCTTGTCAAACTGCATAACGAAATGGATGGTATAATATTGTTCGGCCGTATATCCGGTATAGGCTCCAAAATAGGTTGCATAGCCCTCTATTTCTGTATCACTGACCTTGGTAACATGAGCGTCCTGCAAATTATGGGGATATTCACTGGGAGCATATAAATCGACCAAAACACGGCCATCCTTACAATTTGCAGGGAATGTATAGGCCTGTATCGAAGCCCGGTCTGTGGCTGATACTTCGACCTTTATACGGGTATCGGTCATATAAACAGAATACCGGCCAACCTCTGCCGTTTCTGTGGATTTATCGATTCTTGAACGATATCCGGCATCGGGGTCATTTTCCGGTCCGGGATTAACCTGTAATTTTCCACAGGTAGGCTGCATCAGAAAACCATCAATGGTCCAATCGCAAAAATGGTTGAACCCGGAAATATTCTCTATGGTATATTCATAACCTGCTTTCCACGTTTCGTCCTCATTATCGGGTGCTATCTGAACCATACCGAACGGGAGGGAGACACTGGGCTTATACATCCATCGGGAGTTGCCTGTCCCCATCAAGATATCCACATCATCGGAATATGTATGCAACGGTTGTGGGCTAAGTGTTACCGTTCCCTTGTACAACAACTGTTTACCGGCATATATCGTAAAGGTTTCCTCCTTAGCATTGCCTTTTATAGCAGGGACCAATATCTGCTGGATACTCTTCCCCGTTTCGACCAAACGCTCCTCTTTCACTTTCCCACAGGTAAAGGTTAAGGTACGAGGCGTATCGTACTGTACCATCTCTACCAGGATTGGCAGGAAACGGCCTTTTCCGGTTTTATCATATTCAAAATCGGCAGCTTCCACCGAGGTTATCAACGATGAAGAGATGGGTTCTACAACAATACCGTCTGGACCGGACAAACGGATACAGTCAAACATACACCATCTACCTTCTATTAAACCCAACTGAATCTGGTTCATACCGGTCTTCATCCATTCCGTCGGGAAATCGACAACACACTGCAATGGGGATGCTGATTCTTCGCCATTTAACAATTTGTCGGTAGATTTTCCCTCTAACCTCTTTTCTATCCGATGGCCATTGATCTCTATGCGTATTACAGGAGGCTCTTTTTCATTTACACCGACAAAAAACAGTTCCAACCTACCTGTTCCTTCTGTTTTAACCTGGGAAAGCATAAAGTTGATAATCGGGAAATGGCGCGGATGGTAACCGGACCAGTAACCACCGCCTCCCCAACCATCCTTCGGACCGGGCAATACATAGGGCCAACTTTTCAAAGGCTTGGAATAGCCTACAGCAAAGTGCTTAACACCGGAAAAATCTATTAAAAAGTTTTTATATTTATCCGGTGATAGTGCAAATTCAGCAGCACTATGATCTTTTTTTCCTATCTCAAACAAAATATTTTCAGCATATGATTCATTCTCAAAGCCGGACAAGAGAATTACAGCTAAAATTCGGATTACATTCCATTTCATAGATATGTAAGATTACGACACTTTTAACAACAATATTTCGACAAAATGACAAGTTCAATAGGATTGTTCCTGCCAACGAAACCATAATTCAAAAAAAATAGAGTCTGATCCATTGGAATGGACAGACTCAAAAGCATGATTATCTGTTAAGAAAATATAAACGATTTATTCCTTTTCCGGACACAATCCGCTTTCATGGTTTCCCAAAACTTAGGTTCGTATCCAAGATAATCCAACACCACAAGAATTCGATTTCTTATGGATGCTTTTTTTATTCACAGACAAAACTGCTTAGGCCGATTTTAACGGATAAATTCTATGTAGAAAGAATCCGCAACGTATTGAGCAAATCTCGATTAATCGGTTTATCATTTTTGATCGCCTTGTTAAATGGAACATACTCTATCTGGTCGTTCCGAATACCGATCATTACATTCCGCTGCTCTTCAAGCAATGCATCGATTGCGGCCGCTCCCATACGACTGGCCAAAATACGGTCGTTTGCCGTAGGAGACCCTCCTCTTTGGATGTGCCCCAATATGGTAACACGTACATCGTATTGCGGGAATTCGTTCTTCACACGCTCGGCCAGAGCCATGGCTCCTCCCGTCGTCGGACTTTCGGCAACCAATACGATACTACTGTTCTTGGACTTGCGGAATCCGTTCTTTATCAGTTCACCCAATTGGTCAACCTCCGTAGCGATTTCGGGGATAATGGCTGCTTCTGCGCCCGAAGCAATTGCCCCGTTCAGCGCTAAGAATCCGGCATCGCGACCCATTACCTCTATAAAGAAAAGGCGCTCGTGCGAGGTAGCTGTATCCCGAATCTTATCGACAGCATCCATAATCGTATTCAATGCCGTATCGTATCCGATGGTAGTATCGGTCCCGAACAGGTCATTATCAATCGTACCGGGAATACCGACAATGGGATAGTCGTGTTCGGTGGCAAAGATACGTGCACCCGAGAGAGTACCGTCTCCCCCGATAGTTACCAAAGCGTCTATTTTTTCTCTCTGCAACGTATCGTACGCCAGCTGACGACCTTCTACGGTCATAAATTCCTGACAACGGGCCGTTTTCAGAATCGTACCGCCCTGTTGTATGATGTTGCTGACATTTTGTGTCTTAAATTGTTTTATCTCCCCAGTGATCAGGCCTTTGTACCCTCTATAAATAGCTTTTACATCCAAGCCGTTATAGATGGCGGCACGAGTTACCGCCCGGATAGCTGCATTCATCCCAGGGGCATCACCTCCGGATGTCAAAATTCCGATACATTTAATTGCTGACATAATTTATTCCTTTGTTTCTTGGCTTCTTAAAAAAGTTGGTATTCTCTCTTGAAGAGGTATCGTACCGCCACAAAAATAGCGATAAATTGTTAAACTGTAAAATCCTGCATGAATCAGAATCGGTGCAAGGAATTAAAAAATCAAAAATACAAGATCTGTTCCTGAAAACATCTTTTCGAGACAAAAACCCGATTATTTATCATAAAGGGGTTATTCTGAAACTTCGTAACGGCCACTCATCACATCGCGCACCGCCTCCAAATATCCGAATCCATTCAACCTGTCCGGCAAAAGATAGCTACCCTCTACCCACTCGTTCCAGGCATTGATCATAATAAACTTGGGTTGTTCGGGATGCCGGTCGGCATACTCTTTGGCGGCTTGCAGGAAAGTGGCAAAGGTGGTCGGGGTGTTATGGAAACGGGTTACATCGGCTGCTCCCTTGTGCGGAAACCGAGGGGTATCGTCCCAACCTATCGACACGGTAGGATATACCGGAATATCGAAAACCTCGGCCCATTGTTCCCGGATATCAATACCGTTCTTACCATGTACTAAGTAGTCGCAATCAAACCCTCCCATGTTGTAGAATGCTTCACTGTCAATACCAAGCTTGGCAATTTTCTCTTTCATTTTGGCTATACTCACATCATTAAGCATAAAACCGCCTCCGTGTATCTCTTGAATATGGACGCCTTTAAATCCGGCTTTTCGAGCCTCTTCGTCGAAATAAACGATTGCCTGACCAGCTTTGTCCAGATCACCTCCGAATCCGGCGATGAAATTATCTATGCTGAAAATACCGAATACCGGACAGCCATCTATTTTTACATAATTGGGACGTGTAAAGTATTGCCGGATAATCCTTTCAACGATGATTTTATAGTTGGCCTCATCAATAACAGGAGTAAACAATTGGGAGTTGTCTTCGCCATACAGGTGATAGTTCCAATAGTTTTTCGCCACGAAATGGTTGGCCCACATGATATAAAAATTCATCTTTTCGTTGTTCTTCGCTTTCAAAAAACCGTCGTTCAAAGCGCTTTCCAGATAGGGACTGTTCATAAACCAATACCAATCGTAAATAAAGGTATTTATGCCATATTTCAATGCCGTATTAATCCATTTTTCTACCACCTTGGGATCGTTGTCCAACTCATATCCCCAGAGCGGCTGCTTAGGTTGTTGATGGCCTTCAAAGCGAGGATTTCCTTTTTTGATAACCTCCCATTCACCGATCCCCTCTTTCCACAGATATTCCCTGGCTAACGAATCGTCGTGACAGGAGGGCCAAATAAACGCGGCTACGTAATAATCTGGTAACAAAGAATCTACCTGTGAAGGCTCCTTTTTACAGCTACACAACGCCATTAAAACAAGCAAGGTCCAAAAGATGTTCTTTCTAAGCATAATTTCACCAAATTGGCTGATACAAAATACAGACACTTCTTAATTATTCTACCCGACTCTTTACATACTCCTGCACTTTCTCCATCAACCATTTGGGTGTAGAGGTAGCTCCGCAAATTCCAATAGAATTTACTCCGGACAACCAACGTTCATCAATGTCCGCTATATCTGAAATCAGGTAGGAATTTTTATTTACATGGGCACATTCGTCATACAAAATCCGCCCGTTTGAACTTTTCTTGCCACAAACAAAGAGAATGAGATCGTGCCGTCCGGCAAATTCGCGTATGTGGGGAATTCGGTTCGAGACCTGCCTGCAAATCGTATCGTAATACTTAAACGATATTCCCGGCGAGGCTTGGCGGGTAATGGTTTCGACCATGTGCCGAAAACCATCTACCGATTTGGTGGTCTGCGAATAAAGACGGATGTTTCGGTTCATATCAATGCCCGAAACGTCTGAAGAGTCTTCGATAACAAGGGCCTGTCCAGAGGTTTGTCCGACCAACCCGTTTACCTCGGCATGGCCCACTTTTCCGTATATGACAATTTGGGAGCCGTCTTTATCCGACTCCTGATAGGCGTTCTTGATTTGCTGTTGCAACTTCAACACCACCGGACAGGTAGCATCGATAATTTCGATATTGTTCTGAGCGGCAATCCGGTATGTTTCGGGAGGCTCCCCATGTGCCCGCAAAAGGACTTTTACATTCCGCAAGGTAGAGAATGTCTCCCTGTCAATGGTTATCAATCCTTTTCTCTGTAAGCGTTCTACCTCATAGTTGTTATGAACAATATCACCCAAACAGTATAATGTTCCGCCTTTATCGAGTTCTTCTTCCGCCTTTTTTATGGCATTTACCACCCCAAAACAGAACCCGGAACCACTGTCAATTTCTACTTTTACCATGTCGAACAGGTTTATTGGGATACGACTTCTCTGTACTTGTTATACAGCCACTCGTTTTGTTGATCAATGGTGAGCGTCGAATTATCCAACAAAACGGCATCTTTGGCCATAACCAACGGGCTCTCCTCCCGATGCTGATCGATATAATCGCGTTTTTTTACGTTTTCAAGTACCGTCTGGTACGACACCTCCGCCCCTTTGGCGGTCAACTCTTCGCAACGCCGTAGGGCTCTTACCTCGGGCGAAGCTGTTACAAAAATTTTCAACTCGGCATCCGGGAAAACGGTCGTTCCGATATCCCGGCCATCCATCACAATTCCCTTCTCTTTTCCCAAGGCTTGTTGCAACGAAACCAAGGCTTTGCGGACAAATGGAATGGCACTGACCTGGCTGACTTTATCCGATACAGCCATCGTCCGGATTTCCCGCTCTACGTTTTTCCCGTCCAGGTAGGTCTCCGGCAAACCGTTCCGATTCAACTTAAAGGTAATGGAGATGGTGGGCAACGCTTTTTCCAGGGCAACCTGATCTACCACCTCGCCCGTTATCAACCCGTGTTCCAGGCAATACAACGTTATGGCCCGGTACATGGCACCGCTATCCACGTATATATATCCCAGACGTTTGGCCAGTTCTTTGGCCATCGTACTTTTCCCGCACGACGAGAATCCATCTATCGCAATAATAATCTTCTTATTTTCAACCATAAAATTTCTCTCTTTACAAAATTCA
>CASGEW010000097.1 GCA_949300615.1 uncultured Bacteroidales bacterium | reverse complement strand
AAGAGTTTTTGAAAGTAATGGACATTATATTCATTATATTCAAAGCACTCGATTTCCAGAACTTCGAGGCACAAATCTCGTTACGCGACCCCAACAACCGGGAAAAGTACATCGGTAGTGACGAAAATTGGGAAAAAGCAGAACGTGCTATTGTTGAAGCTTGTGAAGAAAAAGGTTTGAAGGCGCGGGTTGAATTGGGCGAAGCCGCATTTTATGGTCCCAAACTCGATTTCATGGTAAAAGATGCCATCGGTCGCCGTTGGCAGTTGGGAACAATTCAGGTTGACTACAACTTGCCAGAACGTTTTGAACTGGAATATACGGGTAGCGACAACCAGAAACACCGTCCTGTCATGATCCATCGGGCACCGTTCGGATCCATGGAACGTTTTGTCGCCGTATTGATAGAACATACCGGAGGAAAATTCCCCCTGTGGTTGACACCGGACCAAGTGGTTATCATGCCGATCAGTGAAAAGTACAACGATTATGCACAGCAGGTAGCCAAGGAACTGGCGCAAAAAGATATTCGAGCCATTGTCGATGACAGAAATGAAAAAATAGGGCGTAAGATTCGAGACAACGAAATGAAAAAAATCCCTTATTTGTTGATTGTCGGAGAGAAAGAAGCAGAAAATAATGAAGTTTCTGTAAGAAAACAGGGTGAAGGTGATAAAGGTTCGATGAAAATTACTACCTTTGCCGAGATTTTGACCGATGAGGTGGAAAAAATGATAAACCAATGGTAATTTAATGGAGAAAAAAATCACTGTTTCAAGGGATGTAAATCAGAAATCCCCGTCTGGAAGAAAAAATAATGACGATGCCAAAGAGCAATATCGGATAAACGAAAGGATACGAGTAAGAGAGGTCCGGGTTGTAGGCGATAATGTAGAGCAAGGTATATATACCATTCAGGAAGCCTTGCATATGGCAGACGATTTAGGACTCGATTTGGTAGAAATTTCTCCCAATGCAGTGCCACCGGTTTGCAAGATCATTGACTATCAGAAGTTCCTATATCAACAGAAGAAGCGTCAAAAAGAGCAAAAAGCCAAATCGACGAAAGTTGTGGTGAAAGAAATACGGTTCGGACCGCAAACCGACGATCACGACTACAATTTTAAGTTGAAACATGCCAAAAGTTTCTTAGAAGAAGGGGCTAAGGTAAAAGCTTATGTGTTTTTTAAAGGACGTTCCATTTTGTTTAAAGAGCAAGGCGAAGTCTTGTTGCTGCGGTTTGCCAACGATTTGGAAGATTACGGGAAAGTAGAACAATTACCCGTATTGGAAGGGAAACGTATGATTATCATGCTGTCGCCCAAGAAAAAATAGAAAGAACGAGCAATAGGCTCAATTTAATTTATAAATTAAAACAAATAGTAAAAATGCCGAAGATGAAGACTAATTCCGGTGCCAAAAAGAGGTTTGCCCTTACCGGATCAGGAAAAATCAAAAGAAAACACGCTTTTAAGAGTCATATCTTGACCAAGAAGACCAAAAAGCAAAAAAGAAATCTGGGTCATTTCTCATTGGTTTCTCATGCCGATGTAAAAGGCGTTAAATCATTGTTAGCAATGAAATAATCCTTTAAAGATTAAAATTAAGAGCGAGTTTAACGATTTTATTAACCGAATGTATTAGCTTAAAGATCATGTAAAATGACGCTAACATTCAAAACAAGCAAAAAACTATGCCAAGATCAGTAAATCATGTTGCTTCAAGAGCAAGAAGAAAGAAAATTTTAAAACTTACCAGAGGTTATTTTGGTGCGAGAAAAAATGTTTGGACCGTAGCGAAAAACACATGGGAAAAAGGTTTAACCTATGCTTATCGCGACCGTAAAGCCAAGAAACGTAATTTCCGCGCTTTGTGGATTCAACGTATCAATGCTGCTGCTCGGTTGGAAGGCCTTTCTTATTCTCAATTAATGGGTGCATTACACAAAGCCGGTATAGAAATCAATCGTAAGGTTCTTGCCGATTTGGCCATGAATCATCCCGAAGCATTCCAAGCTATCGTTGCGAAAGTAAAAAATGCATAATCCTATTTAAGATTGGAGATAAAAAATCCTGCTGAGACCTTCTCGGCAGGATTTTTTTATTCCCGAAACCTTTCGAGGTTTTTCATCTTTCTCATGTTTTGGGATAAAAGAAGAAGCCCTAAGTTTACTTAGGGCTTCTTCTTGCGGTATGGACGGGACTCGAACCCGCGACCCCCTGCGTGACAGGCAGGTATTCTAACCAGCTGAACTACCACACCTTTTTGCATTGTTGGAGACATTTTCCCTTAAATGCGGTGCAAATATAGTGCTAAAATTTCTATTCTGCAAACGTATTGTTTATATTTTGATGCGATTTTTTGGAATAAATCACCTGACAAAAAATGATAATATCTTATCTTTTTTATATACAATACAATAAGAGGGGAAGGTCCCTTGACAACAGACCTTCCGAAGATGTTATTCCTTCTGGCGTGAAGCCGGTTTTATAATAAGTCGCAACGATTGGTCGTAGGTAAAGTAATTCCATATCCAGTTTAGAAGAATGATTATTTTGTTTTTTACTCCCAATATCGACATTAGGTGTACGGTCATCCATAATATCCAGGCCGATAGTCCGCCGAAGCGTAATCCATGCAAATCGGCTACTGCTTTGTTTCTCCCGATGGTAGCCATACTACCTTTGTCTTTGTAACAAAAGGGTTGCATCTGTATTCCTTTTGCCAGACGAAGAAAGTTTTTTGCCAGGTGTTTCCCTTGCTGGATTGCTACCGGCGCTACCTGTGGATACCCGTTGGGGTATGCAGGCTCTCGTTGAAGGCAGATATCTCCTATGGCGAAAACGTGAGGTAAGCTTTCTACCTCGTTGTATTGGTTTACGTTGATGCGGTTCCCTCGTTCGACAGCATTGGAAGGTATTCCTTTAAAATCGACCCCTTTGACACCACTGCTCCAAATAACGGTAGCGGTTGTCCAATCCTCGCCATGGTTAAATCTCAGGGTATGGCCGTCATAATCCTTTACCATCGTGTTTAATTTTACCGTAACGCCCATATCCTCCAAAAAGGATTGAGCTTTTTGCGATGCTTGTGGAGACATGGACCGAAGTATTCTGTCGGACCCTTCTACTAAGAAAATCTGAACATCTTTTATATTCAGGTCCGGATAGTCTTTGGGCAGGATATAGCGTTTCATTTCGGCAATGGCACCGGCTATTTCTACACCGGTAGCACCGGCACCTACGATAGCTACATTCAGTAACGCCTGTTTTTGGTCAGGATTGTCTGCGGTGAGTGCATTTTCCAAATTTTGTAGGAGGCGGTTACGCAATGTAAGCGATTCTGGAATACTCTTCATCGGGAACGTATATTGTTTTAGATCGTTGTTGCCAAAATAGTTGCTGTCTGTTCCGGCCGATAGAATTAAGTAGTCGTAATTGATTTTTCCAATAGAGGTCTCTATGGCTTGTTCGTTCGCATTTATCTCCGAGACCTCTGCCATCCGAAAAAAGAAATCTTTGCGTCGTTGGAAAATTTTTCGATAAGGAAACGATATGGCACTGGGTTCAAGCCCGGATGTTGATACCTGATACAATAGCGGGGGAAACTGGTGGTAATTGTGTTTATCGATAAGGACAATTTGATAGGGGCTGTTTTTTAGCTTTTCGGCTAACGTTAATCCTCCAAATCCGCCACCTACAATAACAATTCTCTTTTTTTTTGATATCGGAATATTTGAACTCATACATTTATTTATAAGAAACAACTATAAAAGGGAAAAGTATGATAAGGCTTTGTTTTTAAAGATATTTTTTTCAACACCTGAATTTGTTTGAATACAAAAGCTGTTCTAAACAAAATGTCTTTTGTCGTTCTATTTGAATGAAAAAAGCCTGTCTATTACTGACAGGCTTTTTCGTTATATGGATGATATTTTACTGAGCATTGTTTTCCCAATCATCGTAACTACCCGAAGAACTGCCGATTTCCAAGAATATTTTTTCCACTATTGTTTCTTCATTTTCCTTTACTTCGACAATTGTAGCAGAGTATGAACTCCCCACAGTAGTATTGTTTTCTCCTACAACGCCATTGTCTTTTTCTAAGATTGCCATAATACAATACTTCCCGGTTTCTACCGAAGTGTTAAAACGGTACATCCCTTCATTCAAACCTCCTACAAATAGATTGGGATGATAATTCCCGGCTTTATCTCTTAATCCCTTTTGTATGATTGTACCCATTGGTTGGGATTTTATGCTTTCTAAATCGTATTCACAATTGTCGGCTTCAAACAGCATGAATTTACATTTGTAGTAGTAGATACTTCCGTTTCCCGGAGTACCATCGGTAGCGTCCATTATATAGTAATCTCCGCTGACAACCCTTTTATATACCGGTTCTACTTCGCCCGATGATCGGGATTTTATTTTGACATCTACGGTTAATTTCCCCGTTACACCTGGGTTGTCATCATCTTTTTCATCATCTGCATTACAACTGCATAGCATAATTGTAGGGATGGCAAATAACAATAAAAATAAAATTTTCTTCATGTTCAAAATGATAGTTTGTTTATTTGTAATTATATCATGTAAATCTTTGTTTTTTGAGGGAGTTTATGGTAGAGAATTAAACAATCAACAGCCATTGTATCCTCATCAATTATGATGCCATTTTATTATCCTATACTTAAATATGGATAAATAGGAAAAAGGTTCATTTCTAAGGAACAAAAATATAAAATAATTTGTATATCATAGCGATAATCTATTTTTTTTAATCTATTTCCTATACGATTTTATTTTTATTTTAATTCATTTTTTTGAGAGTTAGACGGCTTCCAGATATAAAAGTTTAATTCCTATTATGAGATTCTATAATAGGAAAATCTCAGAATTTGAGAATTTGCCGGATTTATAGTCCGATAAAGACAAAATTTCGGTTTGGATATTCTGAATTGTTTTAATTCTTGGGGAGCATTTTATTATAAAATTAATAATTTGTCGAACCCGTTTAATATTAGCGATTTAATGTTAATGTAACAAATAGATGTTGTATTTATATTTTAAGAAAGCCTTTTATGAAAGTCATTTCCCGTAAAAAAAGTTGTTTTTTTATTTTTGTTACTACAAAAAACATAGTACTTTTACAGCACTTGTTCACTATAAAAATTTGGGAGAAACTGCATGGGTTGTGGTTGAGAAGATAAATACGCCTCTACCGCTAGGATAACCTGTGTGGTATTTCCACAAAAATATAGTGAACAAATATTTTTTCGGTAGAGGCTTTTATTTATGTATTTATTGCAGTTATAAATTTAAGTCTCTATTGTGTTCATGAACACATTGGTTAGGTTTCTTCTGAAATTATTCGGTATTTCTTATTTTTTTACCTCGTTTCGTGTTTATAAACAAAATTTACAAGGGCGGCTTTCTGTGAATGTAACAACAAACGGAACTAAAAAGTTTATTCCACAGGTTGTCCGAGAATTATTCCTCCCCAATAAAAGAACTCTTCGATATTTGAGGATGCCGGGAAATAAAACGTCCCATTCGTCCGGTTGGGTAGATAAATGTTTTGATGAGGATGATGCCGTATCGAGGAATTATACCCTGCAAGAGATTTTAAACATTGTTGCGAGTTTGCATCCAACGTATAAATCCATTTATGAGATGTATATGGCAGGCATTACACCCAAAGAGATTTCCGATATGGTGCAAATGCCTGAGAAAAAGATTGCCCGGTTGATTCGTCAGGTGGAAATTTTATGGAGAAATAGCTTGTCTCGTTGAGGTTTGCCTCGCGGAAGAATGGTTAATCCCGAAAATGGTTTGTTAAAAAAGGCCTGTCTTTTGCGGAAAAGACAATTTTGTCCTTTTTCCGGAGAAAAGACAGGCTGGTTATAAAAAAGGATAGAATTTGTTATTGCTTACTAAAAACTAAGTTGTGCAATTCGCAAATGGATTGGTCCGCCGTTGGCGATGAGAATACGAAGAACAGGGCCTGCTTGCCTTTGAATCGTTTTGCCTTGGGGACTTTAATTTTCATTTCGGTCTGTTCTTGCCGTGCCTCTTTTTTGATATGCAGGCTTCCGATTTTTACTCCTCCGCAGTTTTCCCAAGGGCTACCCAACATAATATCGATTGTTCCGTCTATTCCTTGCGGTTTGAGGGTTATCCATAGATTTACATTTTTGTCCGGGTCGAGAAGGTCAAAATTGAAATATTTATATCCGACAATGGAGCCGTTTGTGTTGTTTACTACCGGATTACTGTTTACCCGTAGGTCATACGGATTGTTCAGGTTGGTTTTATCTCCATAAGTCGGCTGGATATACGACCCTGAAAATAAGAAATTCGGCCACGAGCTTGATGCCGGTTGCGGGCCTGTATAATAACAGGCAATACCGGCTGAATATTTCTTGTATGGGTTTAACCCTTCTATTTCAAATCCTTCTGAGGTATATTCCCCTTCTGTAATTTCTACCGTTCCTTCCGGCCCCTCGGTTACCTTCACTTCAATGGGGGCAACCATGGCTTGTCGGGCATATTCGTTGGTCCCGCATTGGCGATGAAAAAACACATACCATTGTCCGTTGATTTCCAAAATACTGCCATGGGTATTGCCTCCGGGTGTAGCTGTTGGGACTGGTTTCCCGGTATTGTCCACACCGCGTCCGCGTCCGTCAATCAAAGTCCCTCCGTAGGTGAAAGGACCCAACGGGTGGTTGCTGTATGCATAAGCCAGTGTGTAATTGCTGCCGGGTAGTCCGAATTCTCCGTCTTCTGTCCATCGGCTGTATATAAAGACATATTTGTCTTTGATTTTTCGCATGGAAGAGGCTTCGTAAAAACGAAATTTCCCCTCTTGTTTGTTGCTGGATACCATATCCTTAATCGGTTGGCATCCCTCTTTTAAGGTTGCCATGGTATGGGGGTCCAACTCTGCCCCCCACGACTCTTCAAACCCCCAGTAACCATAAACTTTTCCGTCGTCATCTACGAATACGGCCGGGTCGAAAGCCAAGATACCTTCTGTTTTTTGGGGTGATTCTTGGCTCCAATTGCACACCGAGAACGGCCCATCGGGGCGGTCAGATTTGGCTACCATATTTTTTCGTCCGTCGCCTTGATTGTTGGGATAGAGGTAGTATGTTTTTTTCCCGTCTTTCCCGATTACTTCTGCTACATCCGGAGCAAATAAAATGTCTCCTGTCCCGTCGGCGTTTAGTTTCTCTCCATTGGCATCGGTTTTCGATTCAAAAATCACGCCGTCATACCTCCAATTGTTCAGGTCATCTACCGGGGCGGACCATACGACCTGTTCTCGTCCGCAATACCTGTTTCTCATGGAGTCATGCGACCCGTAAATATATACTCGGTATTTACCTGGATGGTCTGGGTCTTCAAAAACATACGGTTCACCGTCCGGAATATATTCCCACAAGGGCAGATAGGGGTTGGCTGCCTGTACTATACTTGTCGGGAACAGCAGCGCAAAAGCCAACAAGACAATACAAATCGAGAAGATTTTTTTGTTCATGGTTATTGTGTCAAATTAAAAAGAGGTTGTTTGGCAAAAATAAAAAGAATTTTTGGATACCTTTCTCCTGACCATTTGTTTTACAGAATCTTACGGTTACTCTATTTGTAGATATCTGTCAAATAGTTGGTTGTCAGATGTTTGTATGTAGAGGCGAAATAAAGTTTTATACGGCTACGATAAATAGAAAAGCCGTTGATGTAGATGTTTAACATCTACATCAACGGCTTGTTGTTTGT
>CASGEW010000096.1 GCA_949300615.1 uncultured Bacteroidales bacterium | reverse complement strand
TCATATTGTAACCCTTTCCATAAAAATTCAATGATAAAATAGCTTTTTAGTATTATACATTATACCTGCGGTTTCATCTTTTTTAGTTTGTTGTAAATTAAAATGCAAGCCCAGGCATCGGTTGCAGCATATCGTTTTTGTCCGTCGTTTAACGTCTCTGCTTCCCAGTTGGATAATCGCTGGCTTTTGGATATTTTTTTATGGAAAAGCAGGGCGTATATTTTTTGCAAACTCAGTTCCTGGATATTAAACTGTTTTATGTATGTTTGTATATCGACAAACCCCGCAGGTTCTATCGGTGCTATTTTTCGTAACATCCCGAAATCGTCCCGCAACGACAATCCTACTTTGAGAATTTTCTCATTCTTGAGCAAATTTAATAAAGATTCCGGAAATCCAATCATGTTCAAGCGAAATAAAAAGCAACTCTTTTGGGTAGATAGTTGTAACAGGGCGACTTTGTTGCTTTTCCCTTTTTTAAACGAAGGTCGGGTTTCGGTATCGAATCCTAACAGTTTTTGCCTTTGTAGATAGCGGACGGCTTTTTCACAGTCGGCGAGCGTGTCTATGATAACGATCTCTCCCGGAAAAGATTCCAATTCTAATCCGGCAATTTCCTCTTTTGATATGGTAGTTGGTATTTCGTTATTCATGCCAATGGTCTAAATCCGGTTCATCTTTCCACTCTTCCATTCGTTGTTCCAGTATCGAGCGGGTATCATCAGGTATATTTTCGGAGGGGGTATTGGTTGTCTCTTCTTCGTTATCGGGCGAGAAGGCGATACCGTGCAAGGGACGTAATACATTGGTTATTTTCTGCCCCCAATAATTTTTGAAATTTATTCGGCAATTGTACAGCGCTTCGTACATCTGCTCTTCTATGCCGATTCTGTAAATAGAGACAAAGTCTTTAATGTCTTGGTAAATATCTGCCAAGTCCTCTGAAATGTAGGCGACGATGGGGGTATCGCTATATTGCATATCGGAGACGAAAACTTCCAAATAGCTGTCCTGGCTGCCTAATAGCGAAGCAATACGATTCCGGATCAATTCATAAATCTCTTCGGTAACAAACTTTTCTGAAATATACGCCTCTTCCGGCTCTTCACATTCGGGCAACAGACAACCCTTTAAATAGAGGAAAGGGAGTATTTTTACGGCTGTATCGGTAAATTTTTTTCTTTCCCACGAGAGAGCCTGTTCGATGAACGAACAAAATTCTACGGCAACCGTAACAAATTCGAGGGTATTTTTATGATATACTGTCTGGTTCATCGTTTAACGAGTTATATAAATTTTCACGGAGAATGTATTTATATACCTTCTCCGGTAAAAAAAAGTTCATCTTTTTCTTTTTTGCAATGGCCGTGCGTATAAAGGTAGAGGATATTTCAATACGTGGAGCTGCGGTTACTTTTACCAGCGGGAGGGAGGGCGGTTCGCCGATGTCATATCCGGGACGGGGATAAATCAGAATCGGGAATCGGTCAATAATCTCTTTCGGGTCTTTCCAAGAGTCGAAGATTAGCCAGTTGTCTGATCCGATAATGAGCGTGAATTTTCGTTCCGGGTGTCTTCTTTCAAGCTCGTTTAACGTATGGATGGTGTACGAGGGTACGGGTAATTGACACTCAATGTCGCAACATTTGAATCGGGGATTCCCTTCGATGGCTAATTTTACCATTTCCAAACGATGTAGTTCTGAAATGAGTATTTGCTGACTTTTCAACGGGTTGTGCGGGCTTACCACGAACCATATTTCGTCCAATCCCTCATATTCGGCCATGTATTGGGCTAAAATAAGATGTCCGGTATGTATCGGATTGAAAGATCCAGATAGGATACCTGTTTTTATGAGGGAGGATTCGGCCATATCGAAACGTTATGATTTTTGTATAAAAGCTGTTACGGTATCGAGAGCCTCTTGTTGGGCTTTTTCCAATAGGTCGTTAACGATAACCGTGTCGAATTTCGGAGCAAAAGAGAGTTCGTATTCCGCTTTTTGCAGTCGGCTTTCGATTACTTCGGGCGAGTCGGTACCTCTGCCTTCCAAGCGTTTGCGTAATTCTGCCAATCCCGGAGGCTGGATAAAGATAGATTTAGCCCGTTCGCCATACATCCTTTTTATGTTGACGCCTCCCACTACATCTACGTCTAAGACAACGTTCCGGCCGGCCTTTAATAGGCGTTCAACTTCGCTTTTCAACGTTCCGTAGAAACGGTCTTTATAGACCTCTTCGTATTCCAGAAAATCGCCTTTCTCTATCCGCGAACGGAATTCGTCGGGTGAAAGGAAATAGTATTCTACTCCGTTTTTTTCTGTCCCTCTTGGCGGACGCGAGGTGGCTGATATGGAGAATGACAATTTTAATTCGGGATGTTGTAACAAGGATTTGATAATCGTAGATTTTCCCGATCCAGAAGGAGCCGAAAAGATGATTAATTTGCCCAAGAAGTCCATATTATAAGACGTTTAATACCTGTTCTTTTATTTGTTCCAATTCATCTTTCATCCGAACTACCAGTTTCTGCAATTCGACATGGTTCGATTTAGATCCCATCGTGTTTATTTCCCGGCCGATTTCTTGGCTGATAAATCCCAATTTCTTGCCTTGTCCTTTACCTTGCTCTAACGTCTCGATAAAATATTTCAGATGGTTGTCTAACCGATGTTTCTCTTCGTTGATGTCCAACTTCTCGATATAGAAGATCATCTCTTGTTCAAATCGATTTTTGTCGTAGTCGAAATTTTCGATTTTACTGAGCGATTCGCTGATACGGTTTTTAATTTTATCAATACGTTCCCGTTCGTAGGTGTCGGTTTCTTTTAGCAAGGCGGCAATATTGTTTATCTTTTCGACAAAAATATTGTTCAACATATTACCTTCCTGTTTCCTGAACGCTTGAAGTTGGTCCAATGCCTTCTCTACGGTATCCGTCAAAGCTTGTAGTTCGCTTTCGTCCAACTCCTGAACTTCTGTTTTGATCGCTTCCGGCATTCGCAACAACACTTGGAACCAATCCGTCGGTTCAGGCACGTTTAACAGGTTTGCACCATTTTTGATTTGTTCGTAATAACTCTGTATGGTAGGGAGGTTGATTTGCGTATTGCTGGGTTTTCCGGTATTTTCGACAAAAATGGAAACATCCACTTTCCCGCGTTCCAGACGTTGTGCCACCATCGTCCTGATTTGCATTTCGCTTTCCCGGTAAATGAAAGGGATGCGGGCGGAGAGATCCATTTGTTTGCTATTGAGCGATTTTATTTCTACGGTTATTTTCTTATCCGGCAATTTGGTTTCAGCTTTGCCGAAACCCGTCATTGATTGTATCATTTTTTTTGTAGTTGTTTTTGCAAATGTACTCTTTTCTGCCGAAAAAAGCACGCTTCTTCTGCTTTTTTAAACGATTGGTCCGTATCGTTTTTGTTTAAAAATATGCTTGTAGATTGAAGAAAATCGGGTTCAGGATTATTTCCGGATAGTTTTATCTGAAAATAAACAAATCTGCTTATCTTTGCGTAGATAAATAAAAAAGACAGATGCCTGGAATACTAAATATTGAAACATCTACCACCGTTTGTTCGGTGGCATTGACTTGTGATGGAATAGTAATTTTCAATAAGGAGGATCATGAAGGTCCCTCGCACGCATCCGTATTGGGCGGTTTCGTAAATGAAGCAGTCGATATGGCGCGTATTAAAGATATTCCTATCGATGCCGTAGCGGTCAGTTGCGGTCCGGGCTCTTATACAGGATTACGCATCGGTGTATCGGAGGCCAAAGGCCTCTGTTTTGGCTGGAACAAACCATTGATTGCCGTCAGTACGTTGGAATTGATGGTATGTCATGTCATGTTTAGTAAGATGTTGCCCGAAAATGCGTTGTTTTGCCCCATGATCGATGCCCGGCGCATGGAAGTATATTCGGCGATATATAATTGGGCGTTGGAACCGTTAAAACCCGTTTCGGCAGATATTATAGACGAAAGATCCTATCAAGAGCTTTTAGATGCGCATTTGGTCTATTTCTTTGGAAATGGAGCCGATAAGTGCAAAGAAAAAATAACACATCCTAATGCCCGTTTTATTGATGGCGTAGTACCGTTGGCTTCGGATATGCTGGCGTTGGCAGAAAGATCTTTTCGCCAGCAAAAATTTGAGGATGTCGCGTACTTTGAGCCTTTCTATTTGAAAGAATTTGTCGCAACAACACCCAAAAATAAATTGTTTTGATTATGAAAGATATTAGTTTACAATATAATACGCAATTAAAAAAATTGTTGTTGCCCGAATACGGGCGTAATGTACAACAAATGGTGGACCATTGTTTGACTATTGAAGACCGGGCCGAGCGGACCCGTTGTGCCAATACGATTATCAATATTATGGGAAACCTTTTTCCTCATTTGCGTGATGTAGAGGATTTTAAACACAAGTTGTGGGATCATCTGGCCATCATGGCCGATTTCAAACTGGATATAGACTATCCGTATGAAATTATAAAAAAAGAGAATTTATATACCCGTCCCGATCCGATTCCCTATAAATCTACCCCCATACGTTACCTGCATTATGGTAAATCGTTGGAAGAGATGATTAAGAAAGCCTCGGAAATGCCAGAAGGAGATGAGCGGAACTATTTGATTTCTCTGTTGGCAAATCACATGAAAAAATCTTTTTTGACCTGGAATAAAGAGGTAGTCGATGATGAAAAGATATTTAAAGATTTAAGGGAATATTCGCAAGGAAAAATCAATCTCAATCAGGAAACATTCAAACTGAAAGAGTCTAAAGATATATTGCAGCAGCGAAAGACTAAAAATAATGGGAAAAAAGCGGCTCGATAAGTCGCTTTTTTTGTATCTTGTACCCCATAAACATAATAGATATGGCTTCATTTATCATCGAAGGCGGACATAAGTTATGCGGAGATATAACGCCGCAAGGTGCCAAAAACGAGGCGTTGCAGATTATTTGTGCCACGCTGTTGACAGATCAGGAAGTAAAAGTATATAATTTGCCGGATATTCTGGATGTGAACAATCTGATACAGCTTTTACGCGACATGGGCGTAAAAGTGGAACATATAGGCGAAAATGCGTATAGTTTTAAAGCCGATAATGTAAATATCGCCTATTTGAACAGCGATGATTTCATTCGTCGTTGTAGCTCCCTGCGTGGGTCGGTGATGATTGTGGGGCCGTTGGTAGCCCGTTTTGGAAAAGCGTTGGTTCCCAAACCGGGAGGTGACAAGATTGGGCGTCGTCGATTGGATACGCATTTTATAGGAATCCAGAAATTGGGCGCAGAATTTGCCTATTTCCCTGATCGTCAAATTTATGAAATCAAGGCCGATAAATTGACGGGTACCTATATGTTGTTGGATGAGGCCTCCGTTACCGGTACAGCCAATATCCTGATGGCTGCTGTTCTGGCAGAGGGTACGACAACCATTTATAACGCCGCCTGCGAGCCCTATCTGCAACAACTTTCACGAATGTTGAACCGTATGGGGGCGCACATTTCCGGTATCGGGTCAAATCTGTTGACTATTGAGGGGGTGAAATCTTTGAAAGGAACCGAACATACCATTCTCCCGGATATGATCGAGATAGGAAGTTTCATCGGAATGGCCGCTATGACGGGTTCTGACATAACTATCCGGAACGTATCATACAAAGATCTGGGGATTATTCCCGATAATTTCCGTAAAATGGGGATTACCATTGACCTGATAGGAGATGACATTCACATTCCTCCTCATGGAGTGTATGAGATAGAGACTTTTATAGATGGTTCGATTATGACCTTTGCCGATGCTCCGTGGCCGGGATTGACCCCTGACTTGCTGAGTGTTTTTCTGGTTGTTGCTACGCAGGCCAAAGGCAGTGTACTGATTCATCAAAAGATGTTTGAAAGTCGTTTGTTCTTTGTCGATAAATTGATTGACATGGGGGCACAAATCATCTTGTGCGATCCGCACCGGGCAACAGTGATCGGACAAGGGAAAACCCGGACATTGAAAGCTGCCACCATGGTATCGCCCGATATCCGGGCCGGTATCGCGTTGTTGATAGCTGCCATGTCTGCCGAAGGAATCAGTACAATTCACAATATAGAACAGATTGATAGAGGCTATCAAGACATCGATAAACGTCTCAATAGAATAGGTGCACGTATAACACGCTTATAACAAGGCATATGATTAAAAGGGAGGAGTTGATAAAGATTGGTGTTTTTAATAAACCGCATGGCCTTAACGGAGAGTTGTCGTTTTCGTTTATCGACGACGTTTTCGATCGCTGTGATTCTCCATACATAGTTTGTCAGATTGAGGGTATTTTTGTCCCGTTTTATATTGAGGAGTATCGTTTCCGGGGCGATTCGGCCGCATTGGTCAAGCTGGAAGATATAGATTCGGATCAGGAGGCCCGTATGTTTACTAACGTTGAAGTCTTTTATCCCAAAAAGTACATATCAGAAGAAGATGTCGTTACAACGCCCCGAGATTACTTTTTGGAATACTTGATTGTAGATGAGTTTTTGGGAGAAATAGGCCGTATAAAAAGCTTGGACGATACAACCGTTAATTGGCTTTTTGAAGTAGATTATAAAAATAAACAACTCCTTATTCCGGCAAACGACGATTTTATATCCCGTATAGATACCGATAAAAAGATTCTTTATATGCGGATACCCGAAGCTTTATTATCATTGTAATAGATTGCCGTATAATCTTTTAAATAAATTTGTGAATATACTCTGAGAAATATTGTGTTAATATGTGTAATTTTTTACGTCTCTGACAGATAAATTTATATCTTTGTAATGATTTTAAAATTGTAATCATTACAACTTAAATGAGTTTAGCACAAGATCATCTTATATCGCATCATATAAAACCTTCGGTTCAGCGGCTGTCTATTATGAATTATTTATTGCAAAACAGGACACACCCAACCGCAGATATGATATTCAGTGATTTGTATGTTTCTATGCCCACACTTTCTCGTACTACGGTATATAATACGTTAAAGTTATTGGTGGAAGAGAAAGCAATTCAAATGATCACCATTGATGAAAAGAATGCGCGATATGATGCAGATACTTCGTTGCATGCACATTTTAGGTGTAAAGGTTGCGGTGAAATATTCGATATCTCGGTTCTGGGAATGGAAACTGTTCGTGTGCAAGCGGACGAAAGGTTTGAGATAGATGATATGCAGCTTTATTGTCGGGGATATTGTAAGAAATGTAAAGAAAACCACTTGTAATAAACACAGATATTAAATCAACAAAAAACATTGCATTATGAAAAAATTTATTTGTACCGTATGCGGTTATGTTCATGAAGGAGACGAAGCACCTGAATTTTGCCCCCAATGTAAACAACCCAAAAGTAAATTTAAAGAATTGGTAGAATCGGATGCAGCTTTGACATTTGCCGATGAACATGTCATCGGGGTAGCCAAAGGTTGTGATGAAGAGATGATCAAAGATTTGAATGCTCACTTCATGGGAGAATGTACCGAAGTTGGTATGTATCTGGCTATGAGTCGTCAGGCTGATCGTGAAGGATATCCCGAAGTAGCAGAAGCATTTAAACGTTATGCTTGGGAAGAAGCTGAACACGCTGCTAAATTTGCCGAATTGTTAGGTGATGTTGTTTGGGATACCAAGACCAACCTCGAAAAACGTAAAAATGCAGAAGCTGGTGCTTGCGAAGATAAGAAACGTATTGCTACACGGGCAAAACAGTTGAATCTTGATGCTATCCATGATACTGTTCATGAAATGGCAAAAGATGAAGCCCGTCATGGAAAAGGTTTTGAAGGATTGTATAACCGTTATTTCAAGAAATAATCTGATAGGTTATTATACAAAAAAGCACCGATATCGGTG
>CASGEW010000095.1 GCA_949300615.1 uncultured Bacteroidales bacterium | reverse complement strand
TAACCACAAGATATATACCTCTTTGTCCGGGTTATTGACCATTACCGGGGGAAAGTGGACTACTTACCGGGAAATGGCTCAGGATGCCGTGGATCGTGCAATCGGTATCGGCGGGCTTGAACCTCGTCGCTGCCGGACCAAGACGTTGAAGTTGCACGGATATAAGAAAGATGTGGATCGTTCGCGCTGGGATTATGTATATGGTAGTGATATGGATAAAATAAAGGAGATAGAGAAAGAGTGTCCCGGCAATGGCGATTTGCTGGACCCGCATTATACGTTTACGGTAGCTCATGTGATATGGGCCGTGCGCGAGGAACTTGCTGTTTCGGTAGAGGATGTGCTGGCCCGGCGGGTCAGGGCTTTGTTTGTAGATGCCCGGGCTGCCGTGCGTATGGCTCCCAAAGTAGCCTCTATCATGGCCAAAGAGCTGGGAGAAACAACGGATTGGGAGGCTGCTCAGGTGGCTTCGTTTACGGCGTTGGCTCATGAGTATATGTTGTCATAAATTATCTGTCTCGTTTTTCCGAAGGGAAAAATGTTAGGACGGATGGAAGCTTGTGCCGTTTTCGGGCGTTTCGTTGCGGTTTGTTGTAACGATGTCCCGAAAGGAGCGTCTCTTTAAGAGCTATTCTTATGGAGACGTTTTTGTTTGGTTGGATTTTATGTTATTATGAGGCCATTAGGGCTATTTTTGGGAAAAATTGTTTACTTTCGTGCCGTTGGCAGAAGTGCTACAATTTTGTTTTCTCCCCATCAACATAGATGGGGAGAAAACGGTTATTTATCATATATGATGATGAGAGGTAAAGTTGAAAAAAAAAGAGATTGTTGACGGATTGCCATTGCCTCGGAGGTATTGGGCGATACTGGCCGTGGGGTTGGGGGTAACCGTTTCTGTGCTCGACGGGGCGATAGCCAATGTCGCCTTGCCGACTATTGCCGGCGATTTACATACCAGCCCGTCTATGTCTATTTGGGTGGTGAATGCTTATCAACTGGCCATTACCGTGTCGTTGCTGTCCTTTTCGTCGGTGGGGGAGATTTGGGGGTATCGTAAAGTCTATACGGCGGGATTGTTGTTGTTCAGTTTTACGTCGTTGGCTTGTGCGTTGTCCGACTCTTTGGTTACGTTGACCATCTCCCGTACATTGCAGGGGTTTGGTGCAGCTGCCATTACCAGTGTGAATACGGCCTTGATTCGGATCATATATCCGCGCGTGGATTTGGCCAAAGGATTGGCCATAAATGCGTTGGTAGTATCTGTCTCGGCGGCGGCAGGCCCTACCGTGGCGGCTGCTATATTGTCGGTGGCCAACTGGCCTTGGCTTTTTGTGGTGAATATTCCCATCGGTATGGCATCTCTCTGTTTGAGTTATAAATTCCTGCCGGCCAATCCTCTGGTGGTGAAGGGGAGGAAGTTCGATTATGAGAGTGCGCTGCTGAATGCCTTGACATTCGGGCTGTTGATTGCCATTATCGAGGGCTTTACTCACGACATCTCCTTGGGGTGGATTGTCTCCGGTTTTGTGGTGTTGTCGGTCTGCGGATTCTTTTATGTGCGCAGGGATTGCCAGAAAGAGTTTCCGCTTTTGCCGATTGATTTGCTTCGTATTCCCATATTCAGGCTCTCCGTTTTGACCTCTGTTTTTTCATTTATGGCGCAAATGCTGGCGTTGGTATCTTTGCCCTTTTTCTTGCAAAACACCTTGGGGAAGAGCGAAGTGGATACGGGACTGTTGCTAACGCCCTGGCCGCTTGCTACGATGGTTTTTGCCGTGGTGGCAGGAGCGTTGACGGGTAAAAAGATTCAAGCCGGGTATTTGGGTGCGATCGGGTTATTGCTGCTGGCTGCGGGGCTGTCGTTATTGGCGTTGTTGCCCGAACATCCCTCCGACGGGGAGATTGTATGGCGAATGGCTCTGTGTGGATGCGGCTTCGGGCTGTTTCAAACTCCCAACAACAGTACGATCATCGGTTCTGCGCCCGAAAGTCGCAGTGGCGGGGCCAGCGGAATGTTGGGAACGGCCCGTCTGTTGGGGCAGACAACGGGGGCTGCCTTGGTGGCTTTGATGTTCAATCTGTTCCCTGAACACGGGACTCCCTCTTCGTTGTGGTTGGGTTGTTGCTTGGCTGTTGTGGGCTCTTTGGTCAGTTTGACCCGGATCAATGTAAAATCCCGTGTGTAAAGGGACGTCTTTTTATTGTTTGGAAAATAATAGGGGAAAAGCAGGATGATCAGGGAGTGTAAGGGATAGGCTTGCCGGTATGGGGTACAGGCCTGTGGTAAAGCAGACCCTTTTCCTCGGGGGGGGGAGGGAATATAATAAAAAAGCACGGCCAAAGGCCGTGCTTTTGCGGAAGGAGGGGGATTCGAACCCCCGGTACGGTAACCCGTACGTCAGTTTAGCAAACTGGTGGTTTCAGCCACTCACCCATCCTTCCTTCGGTGTATATGGGGGTGTACCTGAACGGTGCATTTTTTCAAATGCGATGCAAAGATAAGTTGCGTTTTTTTATTTTGCAAATAAACCCCTCTATTTTATTTCGCAAATTATATGTAGCTTTGTGCTCCGTCCTTGATTTATATAAAAGGATTTCTGAAAAAAGGAGATGGAACAGAACAAGAAGAAAAAAATCGGTAGGTGGAGGTGGCTCGTTTGGGTGCTGGCCGGGGTCTTTGTGTTGTCGTGTTCGTCCGTATGCTGGATATTTTACCGATATGCCGTTAAACCGATGGCTCATACCTCTTTTATGGTGTATGTCGATAAGGATATGTCGGAGGCCGATTTGTATGTTTCGTTGGAACAGGGGGTACAAGCCGGTGAGCTGTCGCGCTTGAAACGGTTGATGAGGCTGAAAGGATATGATCCGGCCAAGAAGCCCGGAGCATATCGGGTGGATTCGACCATGAGTGTGTATGACGTATATAAGATGCTCTCTGCCGGATGGCAGACTCCGGTAAAGTTTACCTTCAACAACATCCGTACGGTTGAGCAGTTTGCCCAGCGGGCTGCCGAACAGCTGATGTTTTCCTCCCAGGAGTTGATGACGGTCCTGTCGGATACGGCGCGTTTGTCGGCGTTGGGTGTTACCCGCGAGACGCTTCCCGCGCTCTTTATCCCCGATACATACGAGTTCTACTGGACGGTATCTCCGGAGCGGTTTGTCGATCGGATGAAAAAGGAGTATGACCGGTTTTGGAATGAGTCGCGGCAGAAAAAGGCTGCGGAGATTTCTCTGACGCCCGTTGAGGTGGCAACGTTGGCCTCTATCGTGGAGGAGGAGACGAACGATTCCGAAGAATTGAGCATCGTGGCAGGCCTCTATCTGAATCGGCTTAAACGGGGAATCCTCTTGCAGGCCGACCCTACTGTTCGGTTTGCGGTGGGAGACTTTGAGATACGGCGGGTATTGCTGTCGCATTTGCAGATAGACTCGCCGTACAATACTTACCGGTATGCCGGATTGCCGCCCGGCCCTATCCGCATACCTTCCAAAAGAGGGATAGATGCGGTGTTGAACTATACCCGACACAACTATCTGTATATGTGTGCCAAGGAGGACTTCTCCGGTAAGCACAATTTTGCCCGTACGTTGGCCGAGCATAACCGCAATGCGGCACGCTACCAAGCAGCATTGTCGGCCCGTAAGATTTTTAAGTAAAGGCCGATTATACACAATAAAAAATTGTGTACATTTGTAAGGATATAGCCCGGCATAGCCAAGTTCGGAAATATGGCTTTTTGTTTGCCTTTGTAATGTGCTTTTGCCGGAGAGACGATTTTTAAGAAGAAAAGGATATAACACACAAACACAATAAAAAAACAATAACAAAGAAAATGAGCAAACATCTATTTTTAGGAGACGAGGCCATCGCTCAGGGCGCACTGGATGCAGGAATTTCCGGTGTATATGCCTATCCCGGTACTCCCTCCACCGAAATTACAGAGTATATCCAGGCCTCTGCCGAAGCGGCCGAGTCGCCTATACACACTCGCTGGGCAACCAATGAAAAGACTGCCATGGAGGCTGCTTTGGGAATGTCGTATGTGGGAAAACGTGCGTTGGTCTGCATGAAACACGTGGGTATGAACGTAGCGGCCGATGCCTTTGTCAATGCCGGGATGACCGGTGTGAATGGCGGTCTGGTTGTAGTGGCTGCCGACGACCCCTCGATGCATTCGTCCCAGAATGAACAGGATTCGCGGTTTTATGCCGATTTTGCATTTATTCCGGTGTTCGAACCTTCCAATCAACAGGAGGCTTACGATATGGTACGGAAAGCGTTCGACTTTTCCGAACAGTACAATGTCCCCGTTTTGTTCCGTATTACCACCCGTTTGGCTCATTCCCGGGCAGGTGTAGAGACGGGCGCCAAAAAGGCGCAGAACGGGTTGTCGTATCCCGAAAGTTCGGCCCAGTTTATTTTGTTGCCGGCTAATGCCCGCCGCCGCTTCAAGACAATTCTCGCCTCTCTTCCGGCGTTGACGGCAGCTTCGGAAGAGTCGGAATACAATGTTTATAAAGATGCTTCGGACAGGTCGATGGGAATTATCGCTTGCGGTATCGCCTACAACTACTTGATGGAGAACTTTGCCGGCGAATCGCCCTATCCCGTATTGAAGATCTCCCAATACCCGCTGCCCGAGAAACTCATCGCCCGGATGGCCGACGAGTGTGACAAGATTCTGGTGCTGGAAGAGGGGTATCCTTTTGTAGAGGCCAAGATTAAAGGTTTGTTGGGTCGTGGCATCGTCGTGAAAGGGAAGCTGGACGGAACCTTGCAACGCGACGGAGAACTGACGCCCGACAGCGTGGGAATGGTGTTGGGTATGGCTCCGAAATCGGAATATGCCATTCCCCAAATCGTACAGATGCGTCCCCCCGCACTCTGCCAGGGTTGCGGACACCGCGATATGTACGAAGCTCTGAACAACGTGCTCAGAGAATACGAAAATCCCCGGGTGTTCGGCGATATAGGCTGTTATACGCTGGGGGCATTGCCTCCGTTCCGGGCCATTCACTCTTGTGTGGATATGGGGGCTTCCGTTACCATGGCTAAGGGAGCTGCTGATGGTGGCCATTTCCCGGCCGTAGCGGTTATCGGCGACTCTACCTTTACCCATTCGGGTATTACCGGGTTGCTCGATTGCGTGAATGAAAACGCCAACGTTACGATTGTTATCTCCGACAACGAGACAACGGCCATGACCGGAGGGCAGGACTCTGCCGGTACCGGTCGTTTGGAATCCATCTGTGCCGGAATTGGTGTGGACCCTGCCCATATACGGGTACTTGAACCGTTGAAAAAGAATATGCAGGTGATGATGGATACCATTCGCGAAGAGATTAATTACAAAGGTGTGTCGGTGTTGATTCCCCGCAGGGAGTGTATCCAGACATTGAGCCGAAAAAAAAGAAACAAAAAATAAGGAGGTAACGGAAAATGAAAACAGATATTATTTTGTCAGGCGTAGGAGGGCAAGGAATACTTTCGATAGCCGCCGTTATCGGAGATGCGGCAGTAAACAACGGTTTGTATATGAAACAGGCCGAGGTACACGGCATGAGCCAACGGGGAGGGGATGTGCAGTCGAATCTGCGTATCTCGGATGCCCCGATTGCTTCGGACTTGATTCCGCTGGGTAAGGTCGATCTGATTATTTCGCTCGAACCGATGGAGGCTCTCCGTTATTTGCCTTACCTCTCCAAAGAGGGATGGTTGGTTACCAATTCGGTACCGTTTATCAATATCCCCAATTATCCGGAACCGGAACAGGTGATGGCCGAGATTGACAAATTGCCTCGGAAAATCGTTCTCGATGTAGAGGAGATTGCCAAAGAGGTAGGCTCTGTCCGTACGGCCAATATTGTGATGCTGGGGGCTTCGGCTCCGTTCCTGGGCATGGACTATGCACAGATAGAGGAGGGCGTACGTCATATCTTCGGGAAAAAAGGAGATGCCGTCGTATCATTGAACCTGAAAGCGTTGGAAGCCGGACATGAGGTGGCCCGGACGTTGATGCAGAAATAGTGGCAACCTCCGGAGAGAGGTTGGCGGGAAATGCGAACCTACACGAGTTCGATAAGGATTTGTGAATGATCGATATATCAGAAGAGCCGAATATTTTATCCGGCTCTTTTGATAAAATAAGGGAAAGAACCGGTTGTCGATAGGATTGAAATACAAAAATAGCGATAGAGATGAAAAGATTTATTTTATGGTTGACATTGGGTATGGTTGCTTGTACAGAAATTCGTCAGGCAGATTTGACCGGATGCTGGATGGAAGTATTGCCTCCGGGGACACCGTATGAACAAGGGATGGTTTTGAACGACGATGGAACGGCCGAGTCGGTCGGAATGGCTACATTGAAATACCGGAGTTGGAAGAAATCAGGGAACCGGCTTATTCTGGAAGGGGAGAGTATTGGAAACGGACAAACTATTTCGTTCTCGGATACGCTGCATATCGTTTGTCTGGCAGGCGATACATTGACCATAGAGCGTAAGAATAGTCAGCTGTCTTTTGTTCGTAAATCGAAAGAGATGCCGGCAATGTCTGTTCAACCATCGGATTCCCGTCCCGCTTACGATGGGTTTGAATGGGTCGATTTGTCGGGTGCCGGACTTAAATTGAGGGTACAGCAAAATGAAAACATTCGGTTGATGGTCGATCCGTCTTTGCCCGGGGTTGTGATGGTAAGGGCGGGGGATGCACACCCGCAAAGAGAGATTCAGCTGTTCGATTTGAAGAATAACGATATAAACGAGGTGATTCGCACGTTGGAAACAATGGACGGTTGGGACAAAGAGCAGACCTGCAAATTCAAGGAGGTACCCTCAAAACGTCCGGGGGTACATCGTTATGTGATGGTACCTGATGGCGAATATGCTACTCGGATAAATGAATGGATGCAAAAGGAACCCGTTCCGGTTACCTGTAATGGATGGGGAGTCGGAAATAGCGGTAACAGGTATTTTGAGGTACACGACAGCCGTCCGGACAAGGCTTTGTTTGTCGAAATAGGGCAGGATGCTCCGTTGTTTGACGAAAACAGCATTGAGTTTACGACAGAAAGCAGTAGTGGCTTGTCGCCGGATATACTCTATACGTTGGAGGGGGTATTGTGTATGGGGCATGAAGTACGTTCTTTCAAACCCGAAAACAGCGAAGAGGAGTTCTGGTTTGTGGATAAGACCGGTACGCTGGATGATTTATACGATAAAATAACCGGAGGACAGAAAAATGGGAAACCGGTTAAAGCAACCCTGAAAGTAGAGTATAACGGAAAATGGGATGATGGGTTTGCCGCTGATTATGATGGCGTGTATCTGGTACGGGAGGTACTTCGGTTGGAGTGATGGAATGAACAGCGCCGGTCGAAAAAGAGGAGGTTTACTTTTGGGGTAGTGTTATATGTCAAGCATATAGGTCGGGGATCGTCCAGCGTCCAGAGGCGGAACCTCCCGGCACGACGAGCGAAAAATAAAAACAGGGGAGTTTGAATACTCCCCTGTTTCGTTTTTCTATATCGACTTTTGATAACGTCGTTCTCTTTTACGCATTTAGAACGTCAAGCTCCATCCTTCGCGGTAGTGGTGGTTGATGTACTCTTCGGCTGCCTCTTTGGCGTTGAGCGTTAGGGTACGTTCTCCTTCGGGACTGCCGTTGGCGATCCTGAACGTTTCCGAGTCTCCGATGTTGGTAATCTTCATCGCTTCTCCGTCCCACATCAGGCGTTTGCCCAATCCTTGTAACCGGATAGCCAGGTTACCCATTACCACCATTTCGTTCAAGGGGCCGCTGTATTCAAAGTTTGAACTCGGCAGAACCCGGTTGGAGGGAGACTCTTTGCAGGCACGTACAAAATCTTGTTCGTGCGACATTCCGATACGACGTTGTGTCTTGGGGAAACTGGGGCGGTTCTTTTCGTTGCCGGAATAGGGTAGCAGGGTCCAGTTTGCTCCGTAATTTTCACAAATCAACGTTCCTTTGGTACCGTGGAAGATGACACCGTTGCTGCCGATGTTGATCATCTGCCCGTCGGGCAATCCTTCGGGGCGTTTAGGCAATAAACCTCCATCGTACCAGGTAACGGTTAAGGGCGGCATATTGATCTTTTTCGCTTTCTTGCGTGCCGGGAACTCATAATGGACGGTCGATGCCACAGG
>CASGEW010000094.1 GCA_949300615.1 uncultured Bacteroidales bacterium | reverse complement strand
TGTTGGTCTTAGACACTTACCACGGTGTACACGATGCCGAGCTGACCGAAGCCCTTATACAGCTCTGGCCCGAAGCCGAACTGATTCGGACGGAAGAGTTGTTTCGCGACGAAAAGCAAATACGAGCCATGACCGAACCTTACGTTACCGACGACGAAATTTTCGGGTACCTCTCCCCGCTCGGCATTGCCGACTATTTCGATCCTCAACGGCTTCACGATGCCCGCGAACGGATTCGGCTCCGTGCCCGACAAACAATCGTTTATGGTTGCGGAGCAGGATATGTAGCCCCGAACGCTGACCTGACACTCTACGCCGACATGGCCCGCTGGGAGATTCAACAACGTTCCCGAGCCCACTCCATACACGGACTCGGGGTCGATAACTCGGCCGAAAGTCCGGCACGGCAATACAAACGCGGCTATTTCAACGACTGGCCACTGTTGGACAACCACAAAAAGAGCCTCTACAACCGAGTAGATTATTGGATAGATACACACCATCCAGGACGTCCGCTGATGATTGCGGCCGAGACCTTTATACAGGGAATTGAACGCACGGTACAACAGCCTTTCCGCGTCGTTCCGTTTTTCGACCCTGCTCCGTGGGGCGGACAATGGATGAAAGAGGTTTGCGACCTCGACCGCGAACGAATCAACTTCGGCTGGTGTTTCGACTGTGTCCCGGAAGAGAACAGCCTGCTGTTGCGCATCGAAAACGAACTCTTCGAGATGCCGGCCCAAAACCTCGTCTATCTCCGACCACAGGAGTTACTGGGCGCTGAAAACCGGCAACAGTTCGGCGAAAGTTTCCCGATACGTTTCGACTTCCTGGATACAATGGGCGGAGGCAACCTCAGCTTGCAGGTACACCCTACGAACGAATACATACGGAAAACATTCGGCATACGCTACACACAGGACGAAAGCTATTACTTGCTCGATGCCGAAGAAGGCGCCAGCGTCTATCTCGGAATAAAGCAGGGTGTCGATCCCGAGGAGATGATCGCCGCCCTCCGCACAGCCCAACAGGAGGGAACGACGTTCGATGCCGAACGCTACGTCAACCGGTTCCCGGCCCGCAAACACGATCACTACCTGATTCCAGGCGGCACGATACACTGCTCGGGAGCAGGGGCCATGGTACTGGAAATCAGTGCTACCCCCAACATCTTCACCTTCAAGATGTGGGACTGGGGACGTATGGGCCTCGACGGGAAACCCCGGCCCATCAACATCGGCCACGCTTCGCACGTCATCAACTGGCAACGCAATACGGATGAAATAATACGACACCACTGCAACTGCATCGAGCCTATTGCCCAACACGATGGATGGCGCGAGGAGCGTACCGGCCTGCACGATGCCGAATTTATCGAAACCCGGCGGCACTGGTTTTCCGTACCCGTACCCCATCACACCCAAGGAGGCGTACAGGTACTCAACCTGATAGAAGGAGAAGCTGCCGTTATCGAAAGCCCTACGGACCGTTTCGCCCCCTTTACGGTACATTACGCCGAAACGTTCATCCTACCCGCCTCGATCGGAGCCTACACGATCCGACCTCTCGAAAACGGCAGCTCGTGCGGCACCATCAAGGCTTATGTACGACATTAAAAAACCAAAATAAAACGAAATATCATGTACGAAACAGATCCACGCACGGTTCTTACCCTCGATGCCGGAGGTACGAATCTTATTTTCTCGGCCATGGCCGGAAACCGGGAATTGGTACAACCGGTACATTTCCACTCGGTACCGGACAACCTCAACAAAATGCTCGACACCCTTGTCGCTGGTTTTGAAACGGTACAACGACAACTGGCAACTCCCCCCGTTGCCATCAGTTTTGCATTTCCCGGACCGGCCGACTACGCTCACGGTATCATCGGCGACCTGCCCAATTTCCCTTCTTTCCGAGGAGGCGTAGCATTAGGGCCGTTCCTGGAACGCAAGTTCGACATTCCGGTTTTCATCAACAACGACGGAAATCTTTTTGCTTACGGCGAGGCCTTGTCGGGAGCCCTGCCTGAAATAAACACACTGCTGGAAAAGGCCGGCTCGATAAAACGCTATCGTAACCTGCTCGGGCTAACCCTCGGTACAGGATTCGGTGCCGGTGCCGTAATCGATAGCCGATTGCTAACAGGCGATAACGGTAACGGCGGAGATGTATGGGTGTTCCGCAACAAACGATACGGCGACATGATTTGCGAAGAGAGTGTCAGTATCCGTGCCATCCGTCGCGTTTACGGCGAATTAACCGGCTCAGATGTTTCATCGCTCACTCCTCGCGATATCTTCGACATAGCCGAAGGTAACCGCCAAGGCGACCGCCAAGCGGCTTATGAAAGCTTCCGGCAATTCGGGGAGGTGGCTGGCGACGTCATTTCGCAAGCGCTCACCATCATCGACGGTGTCGTTGTGCTGGGCGGAGGTCTGACCGGAGCGGCCAAATATTTCATGCCGGCCCTGTTACAGGAGATGCGCAGCGAGATAGGGACATTTGCCGGAGACCGTTTCCCAAGATTGCAGATGCAGGTTTTCGACCTCGACTCACCGGAGGAGAGAGCCGATTTTGTACGAGAAAAATCGATTCCGGTAATCATACCGCAATCGGATGTACATACCCGCTACCACCACATACGGCAAACTCCGGTTATCTGTTCTAAACTCGGGGCCAGCCGCGCCATCGCCTTAGGTGCTTATGCCTATGCCATTGCCGAGTTAGACCGACGCGGTTAAATTCTGAGAACAAGAACGATTCCTTTTCCGTGCAGTATAAAACAATTGACAAAAGATGGACAAGCAGATCGACTTCACAAGCAAAACCCCTTATCACGTACAGGCGGAACAAATCCTGCGTCAGATGATAAACAGCGAGAAATACCGCTCAGGAGCTATTCTACCCAACGAAGTAGAACTTGCACAAGAGCTCAAAATATCGCGAAATACCCTACGGCAGGCGATCAACCGGTTAGTAATAGAGGGATTGCTGATTCGTAAAAAAGGGGTCGGTACTACGGTCAACAGGCTCGGTAAGGCCAGTAGCAATGCCCGGAACTGGATGAGTTTCTCACAAGAGATGAAAGCGATGGGCATCGTCGTCAAGAATTATGAGCTTCACATCTGCTGGGAAAAGGCGAATCCAGAGGTAGAACAATTTTTCGGGGTTGCTCCCGGTACGCGGCTACTCAAAATGTCGCGGGTACGCGGAGACGAACAGATGCCCATCGTTTACTTTTATTCTTACTTCAATCCGGCTATCGGTATGACGGGCGAAGAAGATTTTACCCAGCCGCTCTACACCTTGCTCGAACAGCAATACGGCGTTGTCGTACACAAATCGGTAGAGGAAATAAGCGCCGTGCTGGCAGGGAAAGAACTTGCACAAAAACTCGGGATACGAACCGGATACGCAATACTCAAACGGAAAAGATTCGTACTCGATGCACAAGGATTCCCGATAGAGTACAACGTAGGGTTCTACCGGGCCGACTCGTTTACATACCGTATCGAAGCAGAAAAATAATACTCAAAAAAAATGAAAAACAACAATCTTCTCAAATTACTGCCGGTTTTGTTCGGTTTCTTTGTAATGGGATTCTGCGATGTAGTAGGCATCTCTACCAGTTACGTGCAGAAAGATTTCAACCTCAACGAAACCCTCGCAGGATTTATTCCCTCGATGGTCTTTATTTGGTTCTTACTGCTATCGATTCCCGCGGCCATTGCCATGAACCGTATCGGACGAAAAAAAATGGTACAAATCAGCAACGTCATTACCTTCGTCGGAATGTTGATTCCCTTTATCGAATACAACCTGATTACCTGTATGACGGCTTTTGCCCTACTGGGTATCGGCAACACTCTTTTACAGGTATCACTTAATCCTCTACTTACAAACGTAGTACGGGCCGAAACGTTGACCAGCTCCCTGACTGCCGGACAAGTAATAAAAGCCGTTTCATCGTTTTGCGGTCCTTTTATCGCAACATTCGCCGCCGAAAAACTGGGTAACTGGCAATATCTATTTCCAATTTATGCAATCATCACACTGCTATCGGCTCTCTGGCTACTAAGTACCCCCATTTACGAAACACAGGAAAAACAACAAGCCTCTCCCATGGGTGCGGTTTTTGCTCTCTTGAAAGACCGCTCCATGCGAATACTCTTTTTGGGTATCGTTTTTATTGTAGGGGTGGACGTAGGGATGAATACAGTTGCCCCCAAATTGCTGATCGAGCGCTGCGGATACGCAGTAGAACAAGCCGGAATCGGATCGAGCTTCTATTTCGTCTGCCGTACGATCGGAGCATTTATCGGCTCATTCCTCCTCGTACGCATGAGCGATTCCCGTTATTTCCAGATTCATATCTTCGCAGCCATCATCACGATGGCTATACTCTGGTTTACCCACACGACAAGCGGGATACTACTGCTGGTAGGTTTAATCGGATTTACCTGTTCGAGTATCTTTTCGGTCATCTATTCGGCTGCCCTCAAAAGCCTGCCTGACAAGGCAAATGAAATATCGGGACTGATGATTACCGGTATTTGCGGGGGAGCAGTCATTCCTCCGTTGATGGGAGTTTCAACCGACCTCATCGGCAACCAAACCGGTTCGTTGGCTGTCATTGCCGGATGTATGGCCTATCTGGCCATTTGCGCCCTATTGCTACGCAAGGTGGAAACGAAACAGTAAACGCGATCATTTCCATCGAAAAGGGGAAAGGAAATTCATTCTGTTTACTACTTATTACCCCGGCCATACAAATAACAGACGAAAAACGATCTCCTTTCAAAAAAGAACCCTGTCAAATTATGGAATCAAATTTGACAGGGATTATCTTTTTTCAAGAAAAAGCAACTATTATATAGGGTAAATCAATCTCTTATGGTCTGCTTTTTTTATTCGACAGATTCTACCGATCACTCCACTCCCCACGACCGATTCGGTTCAGGGCCCATTTCCAATACCAACTCTCCGCCACCGAGCAATTCTGATGCCGGGAACCAGAAACGGTTGAGCGGCTTTCCGTTAAGTTCAGCCGATTGTACATAGATATTCCGACGGGAGGCGTTTTTAGCCCGTATCGTAAAAGTTTTTCCGCGTCCGTACCGACGACCGAGGTCTATTGTTACCTCTTCAAACAATGGACTGGCAATTTCATAGACGGGATTTTCGCGGCATCCTCCGTCTATCTGGAACAACCCCAGCGCTGCCATAACGGCCCATGCACTCATCTGTCCCTGGTCTTCGTCGCCCAAATAGGCGTTGGCGATACCACAACCGTAGTAACGATCCAAAATAGAACGACTCCAACGTTGTGTCAACCACGGCGCCCCGGCATAGTTGAACAAATACGAGAAATGCATCGACTGTTGGTTGCCCTGTACAACTGGATGATCCCAATATTGGTCGTTGGGAGCGTTGTAACGCCACGCCTCATCTTGGGCAAAACCCCATTGCAGACGGTCGAGAAAACGTTCGCGCCCAATCTGGTCAACCAGAGCCGGTACATCCTGCGGGACAAAGAAAGTAAGCTGCCAGGCGTTGCCCTCTACATAATGGTGGTTGGCCCCGCTACGAAACGGATCGAATCCCTCCATCCAACGGCCTTGGCTGTCGCGTAGATGACAATAGCCGGAATCGCTAATCACATTCTTCCACCAATAACCGCGCTCGTTGAACGTCTGGTACGTTGCTTCATCGCCCAACGATTTGGCCAGCTGGCCTACGGTCCAATCGTCATAAGAATACTCCATGGTATTGGAAAAACGCCCCTTATCGCTGGGAACATAGTGATATTTCAAATAGGATTCGAGATCGCGGTTACCGGCAAATCCCTTAAAGACCTTTTGAGCCGGAGTGGTCTGCATCTTGACGGCTGCTTCGAGGGCCTTGCGCCCGTCGAAATCGCGGATACCCATCTGCCATGCCGACACAATTTGCGGAATCTCGTGCTCGGCAACCATCACCGGCACATAATTCAGTCCCGCCGGGCCTTTGGCCAACCATCCGTTGGCTTCGTACATAGCCAACTGCGAGCGTACCCAACGGCCCGCCCATTCGGGTGTTACCAGATTCCAGAACTGATTGAGATTCCAGAACGTATTCCAGAATGCATCGCAACCCAGCATCACATCCGTATCGGGATCGGCTACACGGCGGACCTTCCCATCGGTCGATACCCACTCGCCATTGACATCGCTCCACGTATTACGGCTGCACAAGGCTCGATACATATTGTTATAAAAACGTTGTTTCTCCAAATAGTCGTCAGAACGTACCTGCACGCGTGAGAAAATATCGTTCCACGTAGCCCGCTGATTCTCGCGGACGGCATCGAAATCCCAACCAAAAGGTTTGACAACCTCTTCCGATAGATTTTCGGCAGCATTGGCAACACTCACCAAAGAGATGCCTGAACGGACCTGTACAACCGGAGTACGTTTGGGATCGAACACAACAAAAAGCCCGGCATCGGTACAAGGGCCACATTCCAACCCATCGGCCTGTTGACGAATGGTATCATTACACCAGTTACCAAGCCGCACAATCGGTTGGTCGAATTCGATGACAAAATGCAACGTATAGTCCTGATCGGCATCGTTACTCCAAACACCTCCCGAATATTGATGACACGACCCTTCCAGACGGCGATCGCCCACCTGCCGGACAGAGATATTCTCCAACCTGAAATCATATTCAGCCTGCGGATGCAATTCGATGAGGATACGTCCCTCTCCCCGGTCGGTTGGAAACGTAAAACGCTCAAACCCGCAACGAGTAGTAGCCGTTACCTCGGCCCGGATTCCATAATCAATCAAATCGGCAGCATAATACCCGATTGCTGCCTCTTCGGTTCGTTTATTGATACGCGAACGGTATCCTTCGTCGGGACGGCGTTCGTCGCCTACTCGCACCTTTAAATCACCGTTTGTTGCCATGATACCCAATCCGCCAAGTGTCCATTCGTGTATATGGCTAAAACAACCTATCGTCTCGAACGAAGGTTGATAACCTGATTGCCAGCCGGCATTCTGATTGTCGGGCGACATCTTGACCATACTGAACGGCATCCACGGCCCGGGAGCAATCATCCAGCGAGAATGTGCCGTACCGATACGCGTATCGACGTAATCGGCCAATGTCTGTTCAGGACAAGGCTTCCGCTCTATCCGTCCTGAGGCAACCTCGATACCGTCGCACAATATCCGGTAGTCACTTTTTTGTGTACGGCGTACAGCCGGCATCGGAGCTTCAAAACAAGAACGCCCGGCCTCTACACGACGACGAAATATCTCCTTCCCATCGAGCTCTACACTCAACATGGGCATATTTTCAAGCCACTCTACATCCACCAACAACGGTTGTACCTGTTTCCCCTCTCGCTCCATCTCATACGGTGCCACCGATACATTACGGACAAAGATATCCTGCGGATGTGTGGTGCGTACATCAGAAGGGCCTTCGAGAGATACCCGGTCAAACAGGATCCACGATCCTTCGAGTACCGTTATCCTTACCACATTTCCTCCTCGTTGCAAAGTGCCTCGTTGCAAAGGAACCTCCAACCTATGGGGAGTAGCCTGAGTAAACCGTCCTGTGAGCGAAAGCGTATCGACAAGAGGCTCTTGCGTCCCATAACGACGGTTTCGTGCCGTAGGATCATTGGGATCGTCCAGCTGAAACTTAGCATCCTGCTCATTCACACTTATCTTTATCAGCGGGGGAAAACGTTTGGCATAATCCGCCAAATCAATCACCAACATACAGTCGCCATCGGGCTTATTGTCAAGGCCAAATAAGATATTTACCTCATGCGTCCGCCATCCAGCCGTTGACCACGTACCCCCCCACGTATCGGCCGGACCGGGCAATACATATGGAAAATCTTTCGCCTCCTGAGAATGACCTATCAAAAAGAAACGGTCTTCGTACCCGAAATCCTGAGCCAGGAAACTTCGGAAATTGTCGGGAGCCAAAGCAAAACCGGCAGGGCGTCCATCCAACTCACCTACTGACCAAATCGTTGAAACTGCCGTAGCGGTAGCCTGTACCGCAACAGCACAACACACGGCAAACACCAATACTAAAAATCCTCTCTTGTTCATTTTTTCAACTTTCAATTTTCTGGGGAATAGTGTATGTAAGTATATTCTTATTTTTTCAAAGATAAAAAATAATGTAAAAATAATAGATATAACGATTGAAAATTATA
>CASGEW010000093.1 GCA_949300615.1 uncultured Bacteroidales bacterium | reverse complement strand
CGCGACCATTTTGACGGGACACCGTTCGATATGACACAAGATATCGGAGCCGGTCCGTTCGAAGTACCGTACCGTTTTCGCCCGATGACATTCGAGGTAGACAGTACTACCTATGTAAACGAGCGGGCTATCGCTACACAACAAACCGGATTTACCTTTGTAGCACAGATGAGGAGCTGGTTGCCCAATCCCGTGGGGGGAGTTCTTTGGTTCGGAGTGGACGATGCCAATACGTGTGTTTACGTGCCGATGTATTGCGGTATAAAAGAGGTTCCCGAGTGCTTCCGGCATGGAAATGGCAATTTGTTGGAGTTCTCGTGGACATCAGCCTTCTGGATTCATAACTGGGTGGCCAATATGGCTTATGCCCGTTACAACTGGATGATAAAAGATATCCGCCCCGTGCAGCAGGAGATCGAAACGGCCTTTAATACGATGCAACCGGCTATTGACAAGACTGCATCGGAGATGATGACCAACAACGGCGAAGAGGCTACGTGCCGTTTCCTGACCGAGTATTGCTGCGGACAGGCCGAACAGACAACCGCCCGTTGGAAAAAACTGGGAGAATATCTGTTGGTAAAACACCTGGACGGAAACTTGAAAAAAGAGAAAGACGGAAAATTCCTCGAAAATGGTTACGGACAGCCGGCGATGCCCGATTTCCCCGGATATTCGCAAGAGTATTACCGTTCGATTGCCGAATCAACCGGCGACAGGTTGAAAGTAACGTTTTAAGTAGAAAAACAGAAACAGAAGTTTCTATGACTCCGGATATAGGATTTGTAAAAAATATGCTGTAAATTTGTCTTATCTAATAAATACGATTATGGAAAACGAAATCTTGGTAAAAGAGGTTACCACCAAAGCTCAGAGCTGGTTAGGAGAGGGATACGATGCCGAAACAAAAGCCGAAGTGAACAGAATGTTGGCAGCAGAAGACCCTGCCGAGTTGATAGAGTGCTTTTATAAAGACCTGGAATTCGGAACCGGAGGGTTGCGGGGTATCATGGGTGTAGGAAGCAACCGGATGAACAAATATACGGTAGGAGCTGCTACACAGGGGTTGGCCAACTACTTGAAAAAAGAGTTTTCCGATCTGCCGGTTATCAAGGTTGTCATTGGCCATGATTGCCGGAACAACAGCCGGTTGTTTGCCGAGATATCGGCCAATATTTTTTCGGCCAACGGTATAAAAGTATATCTGTTCGATGCTCTTCGTCCCACCCCTGAGGTTTCGTTTGCCATCCGTCAGTTGGGTTGTCAAAGCGGTATCATTCTGACTGCATCGCACAATCCCAAAGAGTACAACGGATACAAGGCTTATTGGAGCGACGGTGCCCAGATGATAGCCCCTCACGATAAAAATACCATTGCCGAAGTCAATAAAGTGCGGTCGGTGCAGGACATTAAATTTGAGGGGAATCCTTCGTTGATAGAGATTATCGGTGAAGAGATGGACCGGAAATACATCAGACAAATAAAAACCATTTCATTGAGTCCCGAGGCGATAGCTCGTCAGAAGGATATGAAAATCGTTTATACGCCGATACACGGGACGGGCGTTAAGCTGATTCCTGCGGCTTTGGCCGAATTCGGATTTACCAACATCATTCATGTGCCCGAACAGGACGTCGTGAGCGGAGATTTCCCTACGGTAGTATCTCCCAATCCGGAGGAGCCAGCCGCTTTGGATATGGCTATCCGCAAAGCCGAAGAGACCGGTGCCGAATTGGTTTTGGCTTCCGATCCCGATGCCGACCGTATGGGTATGGCCATTCGCAACGATAAGGGAGAGTTTGTTTTGGTGAATGGAAACCAGAATGTATTGATTTTCTTGAATTATCTGATACAACGCAACAAAGAGTTGGGCTTGCTTACCGGAGATGAATATATTGTAAAAACCATCGTAACGACCGAATTGATAAAAACCATTGCCGATTGCAATGAAGTCGAAATGTTCGATTGTTATACGGGCTTTAAATGGATTGCTGCGGTGATGCGTGAAAATGAAACCACCAAACGTTATTTGGGCGGAGGCGAAGAGAGTTACGGATTTTTGGCCGAATCGTTTGTCCGAGACAAGGATGCAGTATCCGCTTGTGCTTTGATGGCCGAGATTGCTGCTTGGGCAAAAGACAATGGGAAGACCATGTACGAGATGTTGCAGGAAATATACCTGACCTACGGATTCTCAAAAGAAAAGGGCGTTTCGGTAGTCAAGAAAGGAAAATCGGGTGCCGAAGAGATAGAAGCGATGATGAGAAAATTTCGGCATAACCCCATAACCGAAATAGCTGGATCGAAGGTGGTGTTGATGAAAGACTTCTCTACGTTGAAAGCTGTCGATTTCGTAGAAAACGAGACCTATACATTGGATATGCCGACAACGGCAAACGTGTTGCAGTATTTTACCGAAGATGGGACAAAGGTTTCCATACGGCCTTCCGGGACAGAGCCTAAGATTAAATTCTACATCGAGGTAAAAGGTACGATGAATACGAAAGACGAATACCAGAAAGCCAATACGGTTGCAGAACAAAAAATAGAAAAGGTAGTATCGTCATTAGGTATTTAGACAAAGCTGTGAAACGAAATAAAAAAACTCCCGATGAACATATCATCGGGAGTTTTTTTATTGTTTTTTCAAGGAAAATAAAAATTCCAGCCCACCGGAAGCCCGGTTTTTCGCCGAAATCTCCCCTTTGTGGAACAATACGGCATTTTTGACGATGGCTAATCCCAGTCCTGTTCCGCCCAGTTTCCGGGATCGTCCTTTGTCCACCCGGTAGAAACGTTCAAAAAGACGGTTGAGGTGCATCTCGGGAACCCCCGTACCGGTATCCGAGAAAGAAAAATAGAGATAGTCGTCATCCTGCCGGTAACATTTTATACAAACCGACGTTCCGGTCCCGGCATATGCAATGGCATTGTCGAGCAGATTCCTGAAAATTGAGTATAAAAGAGAGTGATTTCCTTTAATGGTCAAGTTATCGGGTATTTCTGTATGGATAGCCATTTCCCGGCTTCGGAGTTTTTCGTCCGATTCGGATACAGCGTCTTGTATCAAGCGAGAAAGATTGACGGTATCGAGGTCGAACAAATCGTTTGATTCGTCCAGTCGGTTTAAGAGCGAGATGTCGTGCAACAATCCCGTCAGCCGTACCGTCTGAGCATAGCATCTTTCAAAGAATTGCTTGCTTTTTTCTCCTGACAGGTCCGGATTCGAGATGATGGTTTCCATATATCCCTGTATGCTGCTTACCGGGGTTTTCAGTTCGTGTGCGATGTTTTGCGTCAGTTGTCGTTTCAGGCGACCCTCTTCCTCTTTCTGGGTAATGTTGTTGATGGCAATTTCGATGGTGTTGTCCTG
Source organism: uncultured Bacteroidales bacterium (assembly GCA_949300615.1). Lineage (GTDB taxonomy): Bacteria > Bacteroidota > Bacteroidia > Bacteroidales > CHK158-818 > Gallibacteroides. Next base: position 4,950 of record CASGEW010000093.1, on the reverse strand, counting down.
GAAAACAATGCACTCTATTTGGAAAGATTTTCCGTTTTTGTAGATGTGCGAAGATAGGTTGATATACTCTTTCTTCTCTTTGTCCGAAAAATGAGCCCGGTCGATGAACTCTGTCGTTTTTTGGAAATCGGGGAGGGTGAAAATATCATCCGGCGAACAGTTCTCCTTGTCGGCAATGATATTGATGTACTGTATGAACAGGTTATTGGCAAAGATCTCCCGTTTGTCTTCGGTGAAGATGGCCAATCCCTCTTTTGAAAATTGCAGGTGTTTAATCAGTTTCTCTTTTTCGATAGAGAGCTCTTCTTTTGTTTTGAGCAGATATTGGTATATGCGGAAAATATTGCTTGTAATGTCGCCTATGTCGTTGTCGCTCGGTTGTATCGAAGTATTTATCGGTTTCCCTTGTTGGGCCTGTTCGGTAAAATCTTGCAGCAGGGAGATGGATTTTCCCAATTTGGCGCAAAAATAGAACAAGGTTATGATAACCAGCAGCGAGGTGATAACCAGGAAATAGATAAATTGAGGGTCTATCTTCAACCAGGTGTCCCGGGATGAGTCAAACGGTAGTGATGTCCGTATGATATAATGGTTAAATAGGTGAGATGCGTAGAAAAAACTTTTTCCTAACGTTTCGGATTCCCGAAGGGCATAACCCGAACCCTTGGCAAGCGCCTGTTTGATTTCCGGACGGGAGAGGTGGTTCTTCAACGTGTCGGATTTGTCAAAAAGCCCATTGTCGAATAGTACATTTCCTTGGAGGTCCAATACGGTGATGCGCACAGAATCTTCCGTGTAAGCGCTGATAATTGAATCAACGTTGCTCAGGGCCATATTTCCCTCTTCCAGCCCGCGGTTGATAATGATATTATAGTCCTGTAAAACAGAATTTAATATCTGTTTTCTGAACTCTTTTTCCCGGTTGTATTGGAACAGGAAAATAACTACGACGAAAACCACAAACAAAGAGGTTATCGTATAAAAAAGACTTTTGTGAAAAGGTATTTTCGATATTTGCATACGAAACGCAGATTAAACCTCGAAGCAATAACCATATCCTAACCGGGTTACGATGTTTTTCCCGTATTTTCCTATTTTTTTGCGCAATCGGGTAATGTTTACATCTACCGTCCGATCCAACACATAAACTTCGTCGCTCCATACTTTTGATAGAATCTCTTCCCGCGAAAAGACATGTCCGACATTTGATAACAGTAATTTCAGAATTTCAAACTCTTTTTTGGTCAGCTGTATCTCCCCATTATCGACAGTCGTTTTTTTCTTGGTCAGGTCTATAATTAAGGATTCGTATGACAGGATATCGGGAATGGCCGGGGTATTTTCTGTTGTCCGTCGGATTACAGCCTTCACGCGGGCAATCACTTCGCGAATAGAAAACGGTTTTGATATGTAGTCGTCTGCGCCCAAATTGAAACCTGTCAGCTTGTCGTTTTCCGTATCTTTGGCCGTTAGAAAGATAATTGGAATTTTGGGGATGGATTCATCCTTTCGGATTTCGTTGGCCAGTTTGAACCCGCTCATTTCGCCCATCATGACATCCAGTAACAATAGGTTGTACACAGACAAATCTTTGGTTAGGGCCTCTTCGGCAGAGAAAGCCGTATCGACGTCGAAACCTTCTACTTCGAGATTGAATTTTAAGATTTCACACAAATCCTCCTCATCATCCACAACCAAAATTCGGTAGTTAGCAGTTGTTGTCATTCCTTGTTTCGTTTATCATTTCTGTTGCAAAAGTCCCCTTTCCTTGTTTCTTTTTTGTGAAACAACTGTTACATTCCTGTTTCAAACCGGGAAAAGAGTGCTGCAACAAAGATAACGAAAGGCGGGAGCAGAGACAAATTTGAAAACCTTGTTTTCAAATTTGTCTCTGCTCTCACTTTTGCATATATTTGGATAATATAGGATACGGTTCGGTATAGCCAAACTTGAAAACTTCGTTTTCGTTTGTCTCTGCACTCACCTTTCACTATATTTGTACCCGCGTTACGAACTACGATAAATAACAGATGAAGAATATTCGCAATTTTTGTATTATAGCCCATATCGATCATGGAAAAAGTACGTTGGCTGACCGCTTGTTGGAATATACCAATACCGTAGCCGGAAAAGACTTGCAAGATCAAGTCCTCGACAATATGGACTTGGAGCGGGAGCGGGGTATTACCATCAAGAGCCATGCCATTCAGATGAACTATTCGTTTCATGGAGAGCCTTATGTACTGAATCTGATTGATACCCCGGGGCATGTCGATTTTTCGTACGAAGTATCCCGTTCTATCGCCGCGTGCGAAGGTGCATTGTTGATTGTCGATGCTACCCAAGGAATTCAAGCGCAAACTATCTCGAACTTGTATATGGCCATCGAAAATGATTTGGAGATCATTCCCGTTGTCAACAAAGTCGATCTGGCCAGTGCGATGCCCGATGAGGTAGAAGATCAGATCATCGATCTGTTGGGATGTAAACGCGAAGATATTATCCGGGCCAGCGGAAAAACTGGAATCGGAGTGGAAGATATTCTCGAAGCCATCGTAACACGGATTCCGGCTCCACAGGGAGACCCCGAGGCTCCGTTGCAATGTTTGATATTCGACTCGGTATTCAATTCGTTTCGGGGGATAATCGCCTATTTCAAGATTGTGAACGGAACCATCCGGACTGGCGACAAGGTTAAGTTCGTCGCTACCGGAAAGGAGTACGAGGCCGATGAGATAGGTGTGTTGAAACTCGATATGATGCCGTGCAACGAGTTGTCGGCCGGAAATGTCGGTTACATCATTTCCGGTATCAAGACCTCTCGCGAGGTAAAGGTTGGCGATACCATTACTCACATAGCCCGACCTTGTCAGGAGGCTATCGATGGATTTGAAGAGGTTAAGCCGATGGTATTTGCGGGGGTCTATCCCATAGAAAGCGAAGATTTTGAGAATCTGCGGGCTTCGTTGGAGAAATTACAACTGAACGATGCCTCCTTGACATTCCAACCCGAATCGTCCGTCGCACTGGGTTTCGGATTCCGATGCGGTTTCTTGGGCCTGTTGCACATGGAGATTGTACAGGAACGGCTCGATCGCGAGTTTGATATGGATGTAATCACTACCGTTCCCAATGTTTCGTATAAAGTGTACGATAAGAAAAACAACATGATCGAGGTGCACAATCCCTCCGGATTACCCGATCTTACCTTGATAGATCATATCGAAGAACCTTATATCCGGGCCTCCATCATTACCGATGCCACCTACATAGGTCCCATTATGACGCTCTGTTTGGGTAAAAGAGGAGAGCTGATCAAACAGGAATATATCTCCGGAAATCGGGTCGAACTGATTTACGATATGCCGTTGGGAGAGATTGTGATAGACTTTTACGATAAATTGAAGAGCATCTCGAAAGGATATGCCTCGTTCGATTATCACATCCACGATTTCCGTCCTTCGCGGTTGGTAAAACTTGATATCCTGTTAAACGGGGAGTCGGTCGATGCCCTCTCTACGTTGACCCATTTCGATAATGCCGTATCGTTTGGTCGGCGGATGTGCGAAAAGTTGAAGGAACTCATTCCCCGTCAACAGTTCGATATTGCTATTCAGGCCGCCATTGGGGCGAAAATCATAGCCCGTGAAACCGTAAAGGCCGTTCGGAAAGATGTTACCGCCAAGTGTTACGGAGGGGATATCAGTCGAAAACGGAAATTGCTGGAAAAACAGAAAAAAGGGAAGAAACGGATGAAGCAGATCGGTTCGGTAGAAGTTCCCCAGAAAGCATTCTTAGCCGTATTGAAGCTCGATTAAAATAAAAATAGAGCGGGATTTTCCACTCTATTTTTTTTGATTATAAACATATTCTTCTGGATATGCTTTTTCTTTGATTGCACTATATGAATATCGGTAAATGGGGGGCGTGAGTTTTATTACTCTTTCCTGATCTCGTTGGCGGGGTTGGCGTGCAGGGTACGCCAGATACGGGCGATGACAATACCGGAGATCATCACGGCTACGGCCGCCAGGATCGAACAAAAAATCCATGCATCCATATTGATTCGTCGTACAAACTGTTCCAGCCACGGCTTCATCAGGAGGTACCCCGTGGGGAAAGCCACGGTACAGGCCACTACCAGCAGGAGGATGTATTTTTTCAAGAACAGTTTTATCAACGTACCGTATCCGGCCCCGTTGATCTTGCGGATGGCTATCTCTTTTCGCCGCCGCTCGCAGGCCAACGATACCATCGAATAGATGCCGAACAAAGCCCCGACGATGCAGACCCCCGTCAGGATAGAGAACCCTTTCATAAAGGTCATTTCGCTTTTTTGTTCCGCTTCAAACCGTTCGTCCAGATAAAAGAATTTCATGGGAACCCCTGCCATATGTTCTATTTTTTGTTCCATTTCGGCTCGATTAATCCCTGCTTTGTGTCGAAATGTACAAGAGCGGAAAACTCTGGGAGTACGCATATAATAAATAGAGGGAAGTATTCTTTTCCCAGAGCCGAGAACATCCGATACTACTCCAATAATTTTATAATATTCCCCTTCAAATTCAAGTGATTGCCCAATGGGGTTTTGTCTCTGAAATTTATTTGCCATCTGCCTGCTTATCACCATCTTGTCCCGATTCCAGTCGGGGTCATCTTCACGAAAAAGTTCTCCTTGTAAAAGCCTGATTTTCCAAATGTCGAAGTGTGAGGGAAAAACACCATACGAGCAACAAGAAAATTTTTGGATATTGTCTTGTCCCGAAATATTAATTTTAACGGAATCTCTTTTATCGCTGAACATAAATTCACCCGACACTTCGTTGAATCCACCAATTGATTCAATCTCGGGTAATTCATATAATTCTTTCGTTGAGACAAATCCGGGAGTTTCGTTTATTCCTTCTATATTTATCGATTCATTGTGAAAGTAGTTGGTTCCGATATAAT
>CASGEW010000092.1 GCA_949300615.1 uncultured Bacteroidales bacterium | reverse complement strand
ACGAGAGGTTGACCGAGTCGGTTCTCATGTAGGTAATGTGTCCCGATTCGTACAACCGCTGGGCAATCATCATCGTTTGCGACACGGAGAAACCCAATTTTCGGGCGGCCTCCTGCTGCAAAGTAGAGGTTGTAAAGGGAGGAGCCGGCGATTTTCGAGCCGGTTTTACCACAATATCTTCGACGGTGAATCGGGCATCTTTGCATTTTTCGAGCAACGACCATGCCTCCTGCTTGGTTTTCAAGCGGCGAGACAATTCGGCCTTTATCTCTGTCGGGCCTTCCGGTGCATCGAAACAGAAGTGTGCCACCACCCGGAAAGAGTCTTCCGGGACAAAGGCCTGTATCTCCCGTTCGCGTTCCACAATCAGACGGACAGCTACCGACTGTACCCGTCCGGCCGAGAGCGAAGGCTTTACCTTCTTCCAGAGAATCGGGGAGAGCTCAAACCCTACGATACGGTCCAGCACCCGGCGGGCCTGCTGCGCATTCACCAGGTCCATATCTACCTGACGGGGATGTTCAATGGCATTTAATATCGCATTTTTGGTGATCTCATGAAAGACAATCCGCTTAGTTTTCTCCGGAGCCAACTGCAACACTTCGGACAGGTGCCAGGCAATGGCCTCCCCTTCGCGGTCTTCATCGGAAGCCAACCACACGGTCTCCGACTTTTTCGACTCTTTTTGGAGCGTATCAACCAACGGTTTCTTATCTTCCGGTATTTCGTAAACCGGAGCGTAATGGTGCTCTATATCGATACTGAAATCTTTCTTTTTGAGGTCTCTGATATGACCGTAACTCGAAAGAACCTTAAAATCTTTTCCTAAGAATTTTTCAATTGTTTTCGCTTTCGCGGGTGATTCTACAATCACTAAGTTTTTTTGCATATAAGAGTTATTCGTATTATCAACGCAATTTCGTGGCAAAAGTAGGAAAAACCTGCTGTAAAAGAGAAGAATTCCGATGAATTTTACTTTTTTTTTATAAAAACCGGCGACACTTCCACGGCCAGAAAGAGTCTTTCGAGCCACAGAGGTGTCGCCGATACAACAAAAAAAAACTACTATTTGTTTATCAGAATTTCACGCCGAAACCACCCATCGCGTTAAATCCTTGTGCTGCCATACCGTGCCAGAGTTCGTATTTCTGGAACATCAGGTTATTCAAGTTTACAAACACATTCCAAGTCTTATTGATCTGGTAATTGGCCCCCAAGTTCAACGCATGGATATCTTTCAGCGAACCGGTTTTGATTTCGCCCAGCGGGGTAGAACCTGCCGGTACCAGAGTAAAGACATCCCGGTATTTCCTGCCGGTAGCCAGGTAATACTGGATATCGAACGAGAGCCCATTGGTCAACTTAAACGTTGCGCCGGCTTCGGCCTCCATATCGGGACGATCAAAAACATCGCCCTCTCCTTCGCGCAACTCCCATCCGTTCTTTTTCAATCTCACGGCAATATCCAACCAATCTTCGTATTTATATTTCATGCCCAAGCCGACATTCCAGCAAGAGGTTTTCAGATTCATGTAGGAAATAGCATTGCGAGAAAGGAGGTTATCATCTACATTACCATCCAACAAGCGATATCCCAATGCATCGTCATCAATCATCTTATATCCGCCGAACACTTCAAACCAGAAATTGGTGAAATAGTTCGAGCGCAGCCCGAAGGTAGCGTCGATAGGCGTATGCGAATCCTTAGGCAACAACGACGGGTTCACATAGATGTTCGACTCCGACAGCCGGGCATAAGTATTCAACGTTTTCCCCCCGACAATATCCGAGAAGAGGAATACCGATTGGGCAAATTCCCAATTCAGGCGGACATCCGGCGAGAAAGAGAAGGTCTTTCCTTGGTTGAAGGTAGCATCAGCCGTCAATCCCACCCGGAATTTAAGGGCTTCGTTTTCAATACTGACATAGGGATTCAACGCAATGTTGGTGTAATTGTCCCGACCGCCATCGGAATAGAACAAGTTATCCATCTCTATGTCAGCCCCGATACGCGACTCCTCTTTGAGTTTTGACGACAAGGAGAATTCAGAATGTACCTGGTTCTCGGTGGCTCCGTCCCATCCGTAGAAATAACCCAGCTCGTTCCCGTAGCGGTTAAAGCCTACCAATGCCTTGTATTGCAGGTCTCGGTTTTCGTGCGCCAATACACCGAACTGCGCGCCAAAACGTTGGGCAGTCTGATTTTTATCGAACCCGGTCAGCCCATTCTGGGGGAACCAGGTATAAATATCATCCACCACAGACGAAGGCACCCCCACCGGGACACCATAATAATTAAACGAATTGAACTGGTAACCCGCATTCAACAGAAACGCCAACGCTTCAAAATTGTGTTTGTAATAGAGATTAAACCGGTTGTCGTTCCGTTTCAACTTCGATTTTCCGTCGGCATCCACATTTTTCACCTTTCCGTTGGTGGAGTTATGCTGGAACCAGAATCCAAGTTCATCTTTGTCCGTATCGATAAACTTATACCCCAGATCACCTTTCAGATTCAGGTAATTACCTCCGCCGAAGTCGAGATAGCCCCGTTTCGTGGAGAACGGGTACGCAGTATCATAATCGGCCGCAGGGAGGGGATTAAAACCGTTTATCGGAACCACCGGAGCTGCCCATCCGGCATAACGCACGGCTGTTTTTTTTATCGTGGGCGACTCCACCTGCGGCAGCACATTAACTTTCGACGCATCCCTGACCATGGGGGTAAACTCCTTTTCAAGAATCATCTCCCGCTGCAAGGTCGTGTTGTTTTTCTCCTTATCCTGTGCAACGACCTGTTGGCATACCAACGTACTCGAAGCCAACAAAACAAACGTATATATAAGATTCTTTTTCATCGTATTCTTCATTTTATCATTTTACACAGAACTTTACTCTTTTATTTTCGACAAACGGTCTTCAATCATTCCGGCAATATCATCCTCTCCCTGGTAATTGTTTCTCAGGTTCAGCAGGTACTGTTTTGCCTGGAAGCTATCACCAAGTTTCAGATAGACATCGGCCAGCAGTACGAATCCCCGGGCCATCCAATATTGGTGAGGAGTACCCGTCTCGATAAATTTCAACATCAACGTTTCGGCCTCTTTCTCTTTTCCGCTATCGAAGTAGTATTGGCCCAACTGGTAGGTCGATTCTGCACCATACACGTTCCGCGTATCTTTCGACAGCTCTTGCCAATCTTCGGCCGCCTTATCCAGTTGGTTCAGGTTTTTCAGAGCCATGGAACGCTCATAACGCGCTTCGGCGATCAATTCGGGCGACAGTTTAGTGTTTTCCAACAACTTGTTGGCAGCCAACAACACATCTTCGTTATTATTCAAACGACGCGACATCCGGATAATACCCAATTTGGCAGCCAATTTATTATCGGCCGACTGGGCCTTGATATCGAGCGTTTTAAAATGGTTCAACGCCTTTTCGTAATCGTTCTGCAAATAATAGATTTCCGCTACGCGGGCCAAAGCATCTTCTTCAAACTTGTTGTCCGATACTTGCAATACCTTTTCATATTCAGGCAATGCCTGTTTGTAGTCTTGGTTGGAGAAATAGATTGTTCCCAAATAGTAATGGGCATTCAATCCGAAGGCCCCTCCCCCTTCAAAACTTTGCAGATAACGTCTGAAACTGCGTTCTGCTTCGGGCAAGTTTCCTTTGAAATAGAGCTTCTCAGCCGCCAGATAGGTCAACGAGTCCTGTTCCCCTGCGGCGAACTGTACATTTCCTCCCAAGCCTTTCACATAATCGGCGTATGCATCTATATCGTTCTTATCCAGATAGACCGATTTCAAATCCTGCACAGCCACACGCGCCTCGTCGCTACCGGGATAATCGGAAATCACCTTTTTGTACGAAGCAATCGCCTGGTCCAGGTCATTCCGGTTAAAATACAACATTCCCAACTGGATACCGGCCTTGCGGGCCACCGCGCTTTGCGGGAACTGTTGCAAAATCTGTTTGAAAGCAGCCTCGGCCTGGACATCGTCTTCTATCTGAATGTACGACCGTCCCTTTTCAAACAAGGCATCGTCCACATATTCCGACTGCGGATATTGGGCAATCAAATTATCCATAGCGTTGATTTTCGCCTTATAATCCTTTTGCAGGCCGGCAACAAACCCTTTCTGGAACATGGCATAATCGGCAGCCGAAGGAGTTACCTCCACGGCACGGGCATAATAGTTTTCAGCGCGAGCAAAATCGCGGTTGTAGAAATGGCAATCGCCTATGCGGTTATAAGCATCCGAGAGGGTCGTTTTATCGCCATTCGGATTTTCGTTCACGTATTTGAGGAACCAAGTTACCGCCCGATCAAAATCGTTCTGTTTGTAGTAAGCATAGGCCAAATCGTACTGGGCCAGGCCGTAGATGTTTTTAGCACGTTCTTGCGTAGCCGACAGGTACGAGAGATAATCGGAGGCTGCCGCATCGAAGTCCTCCATCCGGTAATAGCACTCCCCGCGCCAGAAATAGGCCTGCGCCTTGATCTCCCGGTCGTAATTTCCCAAGTTGATGGCTTCGGTAAAACTGCTCTGGGCCTGCTTAAAATCGGAGTTGGCAAACAATTCTGTCCCCAGTTGGAACAAGACACGTTGTTTAGCTTCCAATATTTTGGCATTGGGTTTCTTAATCTTATTGATCGATTCGAGGGCCGTACGGTAATTCTTGGTCGTAAGATAAACCTCTACCAGGTAATCGTTGGTTTGGTCGGCATACCGGGAATTCGGGAATTTGTTCAGGAACCGTTCAAACACCAACACCGACTCGCTGAACGGAGAGAACGACGTTTCGTGTACCGACAGAGCGTAATTGTACAACGCCACCTCTTGCACCTGCGGGTCGAAATCAAAACGCGATGCCATATCGAAAGAGAGCTGGGCGTTTTTCTTGTCTCCCTGATGTAAATAGCTTTGCGCCAGATACAGGTAGGCATTCTGCATCAAAGCATCGTCTCCCTTGGTAGCCTTGCTGAGCCATTTAATGGCCTGTGCATAGTTTTTCGCCCGGTATTGCGCCACCCCCAGCATATAGACGCTGTTGCGCATCGGAGCATCGGTCTCTGCCGTATATTTCGACAGATACTCAATCGCCTTGGCATCATTTCCCTGTTGGAAATAGCTTTCGCCCAACAACCGGTAAAGTTCCGTATTATTGCTGTCATCCGGATACTCTTTCAACAGCTGCTGTGCCAACGGAATTACCTTCCCGTAATCGTTCTTCACAAAATAGATCTGGGCAGCATAATAGGCCGACGGTTTGGCAAACTCCCGGCTGTTTTCCAGCGACAGGAATCCTTCGAGTGCCCTGTTGTAATCGCCCTCTATATACGAGATGTAAGAATTGTAAAACAAGGCGGCTTCTGCGTACTTGTTACTTTGTGTACCCAGCACGGCAAAAAACGGTTTAGCCTTGTCCAGCTGGTCGGTTTTCATATACGACAATCCCAATCGGAAACAGTAATCCTCTTGGTCCGTCACCGACAACCTTTCCATCGGAATCTCATTATAAGCGTCGATTGCCTGTTGATAGTCATTATTGAAGAAGAATAAATTGGCAATCATAAATTTGGCCTTGTCCACGTGGCGCGACCACGGATACCGATCGCAAAACGACTGCAACAACGCCTGCGCATCTGCCTTGTTCGTTTCGTAAGCCGATGCCACAATCATAAAATCGGCCTCTTGAATCAGATCGCGGTCTTTCGACTCCTTTTTAAACTGCGTAAGCTGATCTACACAACCCACGTAATTTTGGTTCTCAAACATTGCTTTCCCCTGCTCGAAAAACGCCACCGGCCCGATTTTATCGTACGTTACCTGTGCGTTTCCCCCCGCAAACGGAGCGATTGCCAGAAGACAAATTACAATGACCTTTTTTCCCATTTTTTACTCGTTTTTTAACTGGTTTTATCCGGATAAAGATAGTGATAAATCAGCAATCCGGAAGCAGAACGCCTAACTTTTTATTCATAATATTTCTTTTTGATGATCAGACAGATAGATTTCAACCCCTTTCCTTACCGACAGCAACCCGAACAAATCCGGATCCAATTTTTCCATCGGGACAAAAAAGAGTTCCGCCACATCATCCATAGCAGAGAGGTGCTCCGTGGTATCCACCCGACACTCAAAAAAAAGGTCCATCGTATGCACATTGAGCCCCGAATAAGGATATACATTCGGCAACGAAAAGAGATACCTCCCCCCCCGTACATCCAATCCCGTCTCCTCCTTTACCTCCCGACGAACAGCCTCTTCTACCGTCTCTCCATACTCGGTAAAGCCTCCGGGCAAATCCAATGTACCCTTGGCCGGAGCCTTGGCCCGGCGTCCCACCAGCAACTCCCCCTTTTCGTTCACGATAAAGACCGCTACCGAAGCCCTCGGATTAAAATAATAAACAAATCCACACCTGCGGCATCGTTTCGACGAGTCGTTGTTCCTGTTAAATTCGGCAGATCCGCACACCGGACAGAACCGGAATAAATCCATGGCCTCCATATAGTCTCCATTCACACGATACATTTCCATACAAATACACCAAACAAGCAAATAAGCCCATCCGTTCACATATCCCTCACAAAAATAGACATTATTCTCCGAACAGCATACACACTTCGGCCCATACATAACCTATCCTCTATCCAACCCGGCAATCACAACCGTCATCAAATACCGGAGCCTCGCCTCCATATTACACAATAAAAAAGGCCCCGGCATTGCTCCGGGGCCTTTTTTATTTATTCAAGAAAATATAACCATTTTCTTTTCTCGTCATTATTCAATAGAATCAATAGGAGATCCTGCGCTAATTGACCCATTTTCGATGGTATGTGCACGACGCAATACGAATGAATCTTCTGACGTACGTCCGTTTATCTTCGGATAACATTCAAATTCATATTTCACCGTATAAGTAGCTTCTGTATCCAACTGAGACAATCCCAAAGAGAAAGAACCTTCACCAACCGGGAAAGTGATAACATCGTTAAACACGTCATTTCCAGCTTCATCTTCAATAATGAATTTCAAATTAGTTTTATCATCAGCATCTCCTTTGGTTTTAAATTGGCTGTTATCGCCAAAATTAGAAGCATTCAAGGTCATATAACCCAAAATATCGGTAGAAATAGAAAGCGTCGGGTTGGTAATCGTATTCAACTGAGCTTGTGTAGCCGGAGTAGCGTCGATTGACATGGCATCCGATGCTTTTCCGTTTTCATCTACACGGGCAACCGTAAATTTCACAGCTTTGTTTGCAGTCAAACCATCCACTCTAAACTTACCACCTTCGCTATCAGCAGTATTAGGAAGTTCCAGTTTTCCGGTCGGGAACGCATCCGAAGTTACAAGAATCGTTTTAGCCAACTCATTCTTCGGTTGTTGGTAAGAAACTTCTACCCAACCGTCACCCATGGTATAATCCAAACTTGAAATACCAGAGATACTTACATAGAGATTCGATTCAGAATGTAATGTAACGGTATCTTCAATCGGTGCATTTCCAGAGAGAGGAATTACCTTGGTATCGAATTGTACCTTGTATTGCGTGTCCGGTTTCAAGCCCGGCACAGCAGCTACCAATGTACTAACCGCAATATTGTCTCCTTCTTCATTTACCGTTTCTGCGGTAGCAACACCTTCTCCACACAGATTAGCGTCAGTGTCGAACACTTTGTAAGTAATGGTACCTGCAAAGTTGAACGACAAAGCAGTCAATCCTTGGAAATTGATAGCTGTATTTCCATCTTCATCGATCGTACCGGCGCAAATCGGAGGAATGAGTGCATCATACGCTTCCTGCGACAAAGGCATTACCGGAACAGAAACATCGATAGAACGATTTCCATAAGCATCTACCGTATAAACAGTCATTGAATAGGCTGTCCCTTGATTCAAGTTGTTGATACGAACCGAGTCGGCTGCATAAATCTCCAAATCGGTAGTATTGGGTGTCAATGTCGCAAAATCGAATGAATACGTTACCGTATCATTTCCAATAGCAACGATTTCAATGCCCTTAGACACTTGGTCTTGAGGATTATCCCAAACCAAAACAGCACTTTCAAAACCAACTTTGGCTACCAAATTGAGAACTTTTCCGGAATAGATATCTTCTACCTCGTATTGTTTGTAGTTCTCGTCCATATCCTCGCAACTACTGAGCAATCCGAGGGCGGGCAAAGCACATAATAATAATAATTTATATATTTTCATGACATTCATTGTTTATTCGGTTATTACTCAGTTACCTGATCTGTTCCTGTTGTTTCATCATCGGGAGTTACCGAAGGAGCATACGGTTGAGAATCTCCTACCTGACCCCACAAAGTCATCTCAGAAGAACATGCAGAGTTTCCACTATATAGCTTCACAAT
>CASGEW010000091.1 GCA_949300615.1 uncultured Bacteroidales bacterium | reverse complement strand
TTTTTCTTTCCGCGGGAATTGTTTATGAATACGAATACGGCATCGGTTCCGTCATACCGGAAATATGCATACGTATTGTCTCTGGTAAGGAAATGCATGGTCCTGCCTTCGTGAATCACCTTCTTGTCTTTTCTCCAACGGAAAAGTTTCCTCACATAATCATGCATGTCTGCCGCAAAGCCGGCCGGAACCGGCTGGCCGTCCGTATTTACAACAGCTGCAGCCCTGCCTTCCTCCGAAAACAGGTCCATACCGTCACCGGCCCATCCTCCCGGAAAATCCACTCTCAACCCGCCATGCCCTTGGGACCGGTCCCTGGATACGAACATCATTTCATCTCCGTAGAAAATCTGCGGGATTCCTCTCATCGTGGCCATCATGGCCATGACTATCCTGTGCCTGTCGGCATTGTGCTTCAGCACATCTCCTATCCTGTCGGTGTCGTGATTGCCCGGGAATATCATCATCCTGGACAGATCGTGATAGACGAAATCGTGCGAAAGACAGTCATATATCCTGACCATGCCCTCTCCCCAGGCATGCGAATCGGTAGGCAGGCCCTTCCATATCGCTTCCTGCAGCGGAAAGTCCATTATCGACGGCAGATGCGAATCGAAACCGTCCCTGTTCGCATTGCCGCCCTGCCAGTAAGCCAGCTGCGGGATGGACGAGGTCCAGCATTCTCCCACGATATTGAATTCGGGATATTCCTGTTCTACCTCGGCACACCATTGCGACATGGCATCGAAATAGACATACGGATGAGTATCCATGCGTATGCCGTCTATCCCAGCATACTCTATCCACCAGATGCTGTTTTGCGAGAGGTATTTCAGTAGATGTGGATTGTGTTGGTTTAAATCGGGCATGGAGCCGACAAACCATCCTTTCACCGTTAGGTCTTTGTCGTATTGTGAAGCATACGGGTCGAAGTGTGGCGTGAGGCGGTAAGAGGTCTGCACGTATCCATCGGGAAAGTTGAACCAGTCGTGCGAGGGGCGATCCTTGAACCAGATATGTTCACTACCGCAATGGTTGAAGATCATATCCATGACCACCTTCATCCCTTTTTCGTGACATTTGTCAATCAACTCTTTATAATCTTGGTTGGTACCGAAACGGCTATCTACTTTGTAGTAGTCGGTCGTAGCATATCCGTGGTACGATCCGCCAGGCATATCGTTTTCCAATACGGGATTCAACCAGACGGCCGTAACACCCAGTTCCTGTATATAATCGAGGTGTTGCTCTATCCCTTTCAGGTCTCCCCCGTGCCGGGCATTGGGATTGTTTCTGTTTACATTTACCGGGAATTTCATGGAGGATATGGAGTTGTTCGAGGGGTCTCCATCGGCAAATCGGTCGGGCATGATTAGGTAGAGTACATCTTCCGAGCTGAACCCTTTTCGTCCAGCACGCTCTTTTTCACGCATTTTTAATTCGTATTTCTGTTTGAATGTCTCTTTTCCGCGGGAAAAGAGAATATCGAATGTTCCTGGTTGGGTCTCAGGGTTTATATCCAGATAAAGGAATAAATAGTTAGGGCTTTCCAACTTCACGGCATCCGTTAGCGTCACTCCCGGATAGTCTATCGATACGGATGCTTGGGCAATATTTGGTCCGTACACCATGATCTGTAATTCGCTGTTTTTCATTCCTGCCCACCAGAACGCCGGGTCTATCCGGTCTATTTGGATGACAGCTTGTACGGATAATCCAAAACATCCAAATAGGAGGGCTAAAAAGCTTCGTTTCATTTTTTCGTGTTTCATAGATAAGGTTTGTTTTAGACAAAAATAGAGAGAATGTTAGATTCTTATATATAGATTCCCCTAAAATCTTTCGATATAATACTTTTTTATGGTTTTTTTGATAAAATTATGGAAAAGCTGTTAGTTTTCGTCTCGACGGGTTTTATACGAGAGAATGTGCCAGGAGATACCGGCTGCTACGATGAAGAGTAAAATGGTAATCCAGCGGATACCGATTAGGTAGGTCGATAGGATGATGGTTATCCAGGTGGTAGAGATGGATATTATTTTGACCCGTTTGCTGATGGCCCGGTGTTGTTGAAAATCCCGGACGATTTTCCCGAAAACCGGTATTCCCATCGCCCGGCGATATAGTTTGGGAGAGCTGTTCAGGAAAAGGTAGGCGGTCAGCAGCCAAAATGGCGTTGTGGGCAGAAGGGGGAGGAACATCCCCAAAAATCCCAATATAAAAGAGATGGAACCGATTGATATATATACAATTCGTTTGTACGAAGCCGGTTGTTTCATAAAACGAACTTTTCGCCTTTTTGCAGCGAGTTCCCACACAGAAAATCTTTGGCAGACATTCTCTTTTTTCCCGAAAGTTGTAACGCCAGTACCCGGATGTATCCGTCGCTTGCAGCAACATCGATGAATTTTTTTCCGTCTGTACGGATCGTCCCGCATGGGAGGTTCGGGCGATCGGCTATTTTCTCCGTTTCAAAGATTTTTATGGATACTCTGTTCCCGTTTGTATCTTCCAGTTCGCTCCAAGCAGCAGGATAGGGAGATAATCCGCGGATATGGTTGTATATCGTTTCAATGGGTTGGTCCCAATGAATACGACACGTCTCTTTAAATATTTTCGGGGCGGGTTTCAGTACGGTGTCGGATGTTAAAAATTCCGATTGGTCGCGGGTTTGTATCGTCCCGTTTAAGATTTTATCTACGGTGTCGGTAACCAACCGGGCTCCTCGTATCATTAATTTGTCGTGTACGGTACCCACGTTGTCAGTTTCGGCAATGTCGATACTCTCTTGCTGGATGATGCGTCCGGTGTCGATTTCATGCGAAAGGAAAAAGGTCGTGATACCCGTTTGTTTCTCTCCGTTTATAACCGCCCAGTTGATGGGGGCTGCTCCGCGGTATTGGGGCAGGAGGGAGGCGTGCAGGTTGAATGTGCCTAAACGGGGCATATTCCAGACGACCTCGGGCAGCATTCGGAATGCTACCACGATTTGCAGGTCGGCACGCCATTGGCGCAATGCTTCCAGAAAGGTTTCGTCTTTGAGCTTTTCCGGTTGCAGCAGGGGGAGTTGTTGAGACAAAGCATACTCTTTTACCGGAGAGTATTGTATTTTGTATCCCCGTCCGGCAGGTTTGTCGGGCATGGTAATCACCCCTACTACGTTATATCCGCCCTCTACCAAGGCTTTGAGGCTTTCTACCGCGAAATCGGGCGTGCCCATATATACGATGCGTAATGATTTTTTATCGGTCATACCGTTTGTTTTTTAATCTTCCGAGAAGTGTACCAATACACGTCTGTACGAATTGAATATTTTTGATTTGGAGACGAACCCTACGTAGGCGCCGTTCTCTACCACGGGGAGGTTCCATGCGTTGGTTTCGTCAAAAATTTTCATAACGGCCTCCATGGATTGTCCCACTTCTATTTTGGCCGGAG
This sequence comes from uncultured Bacteroidales bacterium, assembly GCA_949300615.1. Lineage (GTDB taxonomy): Bacteria > Bacteroidota > Bacteroidia > Bacteroidales > CHK158-818 > Gallibacteroides. The sequence continues at coordinate 5,201 of CASGEW010000091.1, read as the reverse complement.
GCATGATCATAAACTTACGAACGAACATCCGGTTGTAAAGGTTCGGCCGGAACATGATATTGCGTATGTCGTCCAGTAACACAAGGCCTAATAAGATACCATCGTTGTTTACTACCGGGAAGATGTTGCGGTGCGATTTGGAGATAACTTTTACCATATCGCCCAAACTCATTTCCGGTTTTACCACGAGAAAATCTTTTTCGATTACACTGTCCATTTTCAGCAGGGTCAGTACCGCCTTGTCTTTGTGGTGGGTTATCAGTTCGCCTCTTCGGGCCAAACGCATGGCGTAGATGCTGTATGGCTCGAATATTTTGATGGTACCGAACGATACGGTGGATACGATCATCAGGGGGAGAAACAGATCGAATCCCCCCGTCAGCTCGGCCGTGAGGAAGATACCCATCAACGGAGCGTGCATGACGCCAGACATGACCCCAGCCATCCCCATCAGGGCGAAGTTTTTGGGCGATAGGTGTATCGGTACATCGAAATGGTTCAATAAAAAGGCAAACAGGAATCCGGACATACACCCCAGGTATAAACTGGGAGCAAACGTTCCCCCTACGCCTCCGCCTCCGTTGGTTGAGGCCGTTGCAAAGGCTTTCAGCAGAATAATCAGTGCCAAGAAAAGAGCCAATACCCAGAAATTGTCGCGGGCGAAGTAGAACAGACTGCCGTCGGTCAGGTTCTGCGGCTCATCGTTCAGAATATAGTGGATGGCTTCGTACCCTTCGCCGTAGAGAGGAGGTAACAGGAATATCGAGAGGCTGAGGATGACGGCCCCCAATCCGAACTTTTTCAGGGGAGTTCCCAATTTCCCGAAGATGGTTTCCAGCATATTCATGGCACGGGTAAAGTAGAGGGAGATAAATCCGCAAAAAACGCCCAACAGGATGACGTACGGTATCCGTTCTGCCTGGAACGGATCGGTATAAACAAAGCTGAACTGGGCGGTAGGGCCGGTAAAGATGTAGGAGACCGTGGCGGCCGTAACCGAAGAGATGAGCAAAGGCATCACCGAGGTGGTGGTCAAGTCTATCATCAATACTTCGAGCGTGAACAGCAGGCCGGCAATGGGAGCCTTGAAGATTCCGGCTATCCCGGCTGCGGCTCCGCATCCCACCATGAGCATGAGTACGCGGGGATCCATCCGGAAGAAACTGCCCACGTTCGACCCGATTGCCGCTCCGGTATATACGATGGGAGCTTCGGCTCCTACCGATCCGCCGAATCCGATGGTGATGGAGCTGGCCACCACCGAGGTGTACATGTTGTGGGCTTTTAGCCGACTTTTCCGTTGCGATATGGCATACAGGATACGTGTTACGCCGTGGCTGATGTTGTCTTTTACCAGGTAGCGCACGTAGAGGCCGGACAGGAAAATCCCGATAACGGGATAAACCAGGTAAAGGTAGTTGGCCTCTTCAATACTGAATCGTTCCGTTAATAAGAATTGTATAAAATGTATCAGGTTTTTCAGGATCAAGGCGGCAACAGCGGCTCCGATCCCGACGATGAAGCTGAGGATGAGAATGAAATTCTTTTCTTTGATGTTTCGTTCCCGCCAAAGCAACATTCTTAAATACCAATCTTTTCCTACTTCCATTCCAAGAATTTTATCGAAATAATTCTATGTGTTTGTCATGGGAAATGAGATAAAGCGTATTATGGTTGTGTAATGCCTTTCCAGTTATCCGTCCGGAAAGGAGAAGCCAGCAGCCCTTCGCTGTTGGCCAGGTTGTCGTCGTAGGGGTTGTCGCTCCAACCGTAGCGTACGGCTACCGGATGCTGTACCTTTTCGCTGAACACGACCACGGTATTTCCCACGATGTAGGCCTTGGCCCATTCAAATTTCTTGTCTTCACCGGCTATGGTAAACCCGTTTACGTAACCGTACCGGTTTTTATCGGAGGTGGTAAGACCTTTCCCGGTATTTCCGAAAGAGAGAATGATTTTGTCTCCTTCTATTTTCATCGATTCATATACGGGGCCCCATCCCAAGACATTTTTGCCGTATGTCGTGCGGAATGCATTTTGGGCCAGGCGGTATCCCACATCCTTTTTGTTTCGGGGATGAATATCATTCGCTTCGCCGATGTCGGTAATAACGGCTTGTCCTGTTTGAGGCAGTTCCAATGCCATATTCTGGGCTTCGCGCAGTTCTGCCCAGGAGCTTTCGCCCGGTTCGTCTTTCACGGCCATGAAGTTGGCCAGTTGTACCCAATAGAACGGGAATTCGTATCCCCACTGTTTTCGCCAGTCTTGAATCATGTTTTTGAACATCGAACGATATTCGTATGCCTCTCCGGCGTTATTCTCGCCTTGGTACCAGATGACTCCTTTGATACCGTAGCCGACAAGCGGGTGAATCATTCCGTTGTACAGAACCGAAGCAAACATATTGGGCGATGGCGGGTTGAATCCCTCCATATCCGAGGTATAAGATTTTTTGTACTTCCAGGTGCCGATAAGAGAAAATTTCTGACCATCTACATCGAGATACATTTTTTCTTTCGGACCGATAATGCCGCCTCCTCCCATTTCGTCCCATACTCGTACGGTGATGGTGTTTTTCCCGGAGTGTAAAGTTCCTTTGGGTAAGGCATATTTCCTGTTGATGGGCCAGCTTTGGGTTTCTCCCACCTGTTTGCCATTCACAAAGGTAATGTCTTTATCGTCTATATTGCCTAAGTAGAGGGTAGCCTCCTTCTCAGAGACGGAAGAGGGCAACTCTATGTCGTACCTGAACCAGACAATCCCGTCGATGTTCTGCAACTCTCCGTCCCATACCTTGGGGACTTCGTAATCGATCCAGTCTTGGATCGAGGTTTTTGGAAGATACCATCTCTTTTTCATGCCGACATCCTGTTGCCCCGACAAGGCCATTGCTATGTCGGCATTTGCTTTTTTGGATGCCTGGAAGATATCCATCCCTTTGTACGGGGCATATTGGTTGATTTGGGAAGCTCCTTCCCAGCTTGTCCACGATTGTATGTTGGTTCCTCCCCACGAGGAGTGTATGAGCCCGATGGGGATATCGAGTTCCTGTTGTAAGAATTTCCCGAAATAGTACCCTACGGCCGAAAACGAGGGCGCTGTCTTTGGGGTGCACTCTACCCATTGAGTTTCGGGTATATCTGTCTGTTCCGTGGCTTGGATACATTTGGGGACGGTGAGTAAACGGAGGTTCGGATTGGTAGCGTTTTTGATTTCCTGCTCCGCATCTGTCGTATTGTTTAATATCCATTCCATGTTCGATTGTCCGCTGCATATCCAGACATCGCCCAATAAGATATTTTTCAAAAGGATTGTATTTTTCTTCCCTTCTATTTTCATCTCATAAGGGCCTCCGGCCGGTATTGCCGGAAATTCTACTTGCCAGTTCCCTTGTCTGTCAGCCTTATCCGAGCGGGTATTCCCGTTGAATGTTACCGACACGTTTTCTCCCTTGTCGGCTGTCCCCCAGATGCGGATAGGCATCTCTCTTTGCAGTACCATGTTGTCGGAGAAGAACTGGGGAAGCCGTACTGTTGCCTGGTTGGTCAGGGTACAGCCTAAAAACAGTATTAAACAGTAGATGTGCAGGTGATGTTTCATTGTCGTATGTTATTTGCGTATGATTTGTATGGTTCCGTTTCCGTTTAGTTTGATAATGCTTGATGGTGCAGGGGTGGATGTATCTTCCTGGCGATATTGTACGATGTAATCTACTCCCTGTTTTATCTCTTCCGATATTTGGCTGAAATTGGCCGCTCCGGGTTGTCCGCTGATATTGGCCGAGGTCGATACGATGGCTTTTCGGAATCTTTCGCACAACTGTTTGGAAAAGGCTTCCCGGGTGATACGGATGCCTACACTGCCATCGGCTGCCAGCAGGTTCGGTGCCAGGTTGCGGGCCTCGGGGTAAATAATGGTAAGCGGTTTGTCGCTTACCTCGATCAGTTGCCAGGCTATTTCCGGAACATTCCGGACGTAAAAATCTATTTTGACCTCTTTGTCCACCAACACCAGCATGGCTTTGCTATCGGTCCGTTGTTTCAGTTCGTAAATACGTTTTACAGCAGCTTCGTTTGTCGCATCGCATCCGATGCCCCATACCGTATCGGTGGGGTATAGGATGATGCCTCCTTGTTCCATGACCTCACAGGCTTTTTTTATATCTTCACTCATGGCCATTCTTTCTCATGTAATAAGCAGGATACAAAGATAAATAAACCGGAAAGTCTATACAAAAAAAAGGATGGTAAAACGAACCATTGATAATGAAATATGTTTGAAATATAGATGTAATACAAGTGTCATGTATGTTCTGTTTCTTTGCTGAAAAATTGGTTTATCCGTTTTTAGAGGAGACCATCCGGAATATATGATTTGGGGATGTTGCAGAGTGTAGCAAAATAACTACCTTTGCCCCTCAAATTTGCAAAAGATATGATTACGGTAAACAATTTAGCTGTCCAATTTGGGAAAAGAGTTCTTTTTCAGGATGTTAATTTGAAATTTACAGCAGGTAACTGCTACGGTATAATCGGGGCTAATGGAGCTGGAAAATCCACCTTGTTGCGTGTATTGAGTGGGGCGTTGGAACCTTCGCACGGAACGGTTTCGCTGGGAGCCGGCGAACGCTTGTCGGTTTTAAGCCAAGACCATTTTGCCTTTGACGAATGTACGGTACTCGATACCGTTCTGATGGGCCATACTGTTTTGTGGGAAATTATGCGTGAGCGCGATGCCTTGTATGCAAAACCCGATTTCAACGACGAAGATGGTATCCGGGTCTCCGAGTTGGAAGAGAAGTTTGCCGAGTTGGAGGGATGGAATGCAGAGAGCGATGCGGCTAACCTGTTGAGCGGGCTGGGTATCAAGGAGTCTTTACATACCATGCTGATGAAAGATTTGAGCGGGAAAGAGAAGGTGCGCGTCTTGTTGGCGAAAGCTCTTTTCGGGAAACCTGACAACCTTTTGTTGGATGAGCCTACCAACGATTTGGATTTGGAGACGGTCATGTGGCTCGAAAATTACCTGGCCGATTTTGAAAATACCGTTTTGATTGTTTCGCACGACCGCCATTTCCTGGATTCAGTCTGTACCCATACGGTCGATATTGATTACGGAAAGGTGGAGCTCTTTGCCGGGAATTATAGCTTCTGGTATGAGTCGAGCCAGTTGGCTTTGCGTCAGCAACAACAACAGAATAA
>CASGEW010000090.1 GCA_949300615.1 uncultured Bacteroidales bacterium | reverse complement strand
AAATTGAAGAAGTATGTTATTAGGAGAAAGAATAAAAGAGTTAAGAGAACAGCACGGAGTGCTGCAAAGACAATTGGCTGCTCTGCTTGAGATAGATACTCCGATGTTCAGCAAAATAGAGCGCGGAGACAGACGAGCTAAACGGACACAAGTAATACAATTGGCAGAGTATTTCAAGGTAGATAAGAATGAACTTCTCACTCTGTGGTTAGCAGACAAAGTATTAGATGCGGTAGAGGATGAAGACGAATTAAAACATGATGCGATAGAGGTTGCACAAAAAAGAATAGGCTAACGCTTACAATTGTCGGGAACTATATGGTATCATAACTATATAATTTTCGACATTATTATTTGATATTCAAATTACTAAATTAAGATATTCGGTTCAAGCGTGGAGCTTTTTTAATATATTTTCGTTCGGGAATTTTTCGGTTGTTGGAGAAAAAAGTCCGAATTTGTATCTTTGTTTACTTGAATAGGGATAAAAATTCCCGAGTTTGGAGATGTTTTTCCATAAACCGTTTTTGGAGGATGAAAACAAGAGTTATAATTTTGGTTGTCATTTTTTTAGGTGGGTTTTGCCGTAGTGGATTGTGTCAACTGTCAAGTGACAATTGGGCGGCAACCGATGCGTTGGGCAGGAAACTTCCGATGCCCGGTGAAAAATCGACGAAGCGGGACGGAAAATATGTCGCGATGTTCTATTGGACATGGCATACCGATCATCAAGCGGGTGGTTATGCCAAGGTGTGTAACATTACCCAGACCTTGAAAAAATATCCCGAAGCGGTGGATGATTACAACCATCCGGCTTGGGGAGCCGAGCTTCAACCCTGTTTCTGGGACGAACCACTTTTTGGCTATTACCGAACCACCGATCCTTGGGTGTTGAGAAAGCACGCCGAGATGTTGGCCGATGCCGGAGTGGATGTGGTGTTTTTCGATTGTACCAATGGCAGTTATTTGTGGAAATCGTCGTACGATGTGTTGATGCAGGTGTGGGACCGTGCCCGACGGGATGGCGTTCGTGTACCCAAGATAGCATTTATGTTACCCTTTGCGCCGATTCCTGAGGCTACTGTTTCAATCAAGAATCTTTACCGCGATATTTATGCGCAGAAACGTTACCCCGATTTATGGTTTTACTGGCAGGGAAAGCCCATTATTATGGCCTATCCGGAGACGGTTGCCTCCGATGATGACCCCATCAATCGGGAGATTCGCGAGTTTTTCACTTTCCGTCCCGGACAGCCGGATTATGTAAACGGGCCGTCCAACAATACGCAATGGGCCTGGATGGAGATCTATCCGCAGAACCGGTATGTAACCCGTCCGGACGGTTCGTGCGAACAGGTAGCCGTAAGTACCGCCCAAAATACGTGCGATGCCAATGGCGGACATTGCTATGCCTTTAATTGCGAAGGCGCTTATGGACGCAGCTATACCAAGAAGAACGGGCATCGAACGGAACCGGATGCCTATTTGTACGGGTATAATTTTCAGGAGCAGTGGGACCGGGCCATGGAGATCGACCCGGATTTAGTCTTTGTTACGGGGTGGAACGAGTTTATAGCCGGCAAACACCTGAACTGGCCACCGAATAATCCGCATCGTCCGTTTTCATTTCCCGATCAGTATGATTGGGATCGCAGTCGCGACATAGAGCCGGTCAAGGCCTGGGGCGACAAGGGGGACGTCTATTATATGCAATTGGTTGCCAACGTCCGGAAGTTCAAAGGGATGGATGCTGTTCAACCGGTATCGGGCAAACAATCTTTTAAAATCGGGAAGTTCCGAGGCTGGGAGACGGTCTTGCCCGACTTTAAGCATTACCGAGGGAATACTATGGTACGGAACCTCCCCGGACATGCCGACACTTACTATACCAACCATACCGGACGGAACGATATTGTCCGAGCCAAAGTGGCTCGCGACAACACCTATCTCTATTTCTATGTGGAGACAGCCGATCCCATGACTTCTCCCGAGGGAGCCCGGAACTGGATGTGCCTGTTTATTGATGTCGATCGGGACAAGTCCAGCGGTTGGCAAGGATATGATTTCGTTTTGAATCGTATCTCTCCCGATGGGAAAAAGGCCGTTCTGGAACGGAACCGGGGAAATGAGTGGAACTGGCAAAAAGCAGCCGATGTCGAGTATGCCGTGAAAGGGAATCAGATGGAGGTCAGAATCAAGAAAAAACTGCTGGGTATCGAAGGCGATACCGTCGATATGGAATTCAAGTGGAGCGACAATATGCAGGAGGAGGGGAACATCATGGACTTTTATGTGAATGGCGATGTTGCTCCCTCCGGCCGGTTCAATTTTGTATATTCCACTCCCGTGGAATAGGGGGAGGAGAGAGGCCTCTCTCCGGGGATGGGTAAGAAAAAGACTATCCGTTCTGTTTGGCCGTAGTACATTCGTCAACCAAAAAGACGATGTTTACGTACTCTATGCCTGCGTGTGTACTCAATCCTATCTCGCAGGTACGGCTGTTGGAGTATCCTTCGGTTGCGTTCTCCCTTTTTATCCGTTCTCTCAAACGCCGTAACGCGTATGCGTTTACCTCCGGGTTCATAAAGCCTTTGTCTCCTGCAAACCCGCAACAGTTCACCTCTTCGGGACAAATCACGTTCGAGGCACAGCGTGCAGCCACCCGTACGAGGGTCTCTTCCAGCCCCATCTTTTTGGTCGAACAGGTGGCGTGTACGGCTACCGTTGCCTGTTTGGGATGAAAATCGAGCTTGTCGCACAAGAATGTATCGATAAACTCTACCGGTTCGTACAAGGTTAAGTCCAGCATGGTGTGGCGCATCCGGTACAGGCAGGGGCTTTGGTCGCACAGGATGGGATATAGGCCGTTTTGGCTGGCCTTTATCAGAGCCTTTTCCAACTCTTTGGCCTTTTGGTCAGCCATTTCGTTCATCCCTTTGCTCTCCCAGATGGTGCCGCAACAGAGATTATCCATCTGTTCGGGGAAGATAACCTCGTATCCGGCCTTTTGCAACAGGTGTATCGTTGTCTCTACCCCGTTTTTGGGGCGTTTGCTTATAACGGCGTTTCCCATGGCCTGGTTGATACAGCTGGGGAAGTAAACGACTTTCAGAGCACTCTTTTTACCTCCTTCGATACCTGGTGTTATGCGGAACGGCTTGGGGAAATAGGGCGTCCACAAAGGCGTTTTACCACCCGAGAGCCGACGGAGCAGGCGGCTTCCCCCGGCCAGGAGAGCTTTTCCCGTACAACGGTAGGCAACATATAAAACGTGTAATCCGTTACGGACGAGATTCTTGGCCGATGCAAAGGAGTCTCCTGCCCGTTGCAGGATGCGACGGGTAAACGGCGCTGAGGCCAGGTATTCGGTTCGAAGGGCGTGCGTGATTTCGGCCACGTTTATCTTCATGGGACACCCCAACGAACACAGCCCGTCGCCGGCACAGGTAATCTCTCCGTTGTAGCGGTATGCCTTTTCGAGCTCTTTTACGATGGCCGGATCGGGGTTGGCGGCTATCTCCCGGCGCAGGACGATGCGCTGACGCGAGGAGAGAGTCAGTCCGTTGCTCATGCAGTTCGGTTCGCAGAATCCACATTCGATACATTTATCGGCCTCGTTGTTCAGTATCGGTATCTGTTTGAAATCTTTGATATGGCATTGAGAGTCATCGTTGAAAATGACGCCGGGGTTCAACAGGTTGTCGGGGTCGAATAACGCTTTTACCTCCTGCATCAGTTCAAACGCCTTCTCTCCCCATTCGTATTGGACGTAAGGAGCCATGTTGCGGCCTGTCCCGTGTTCGGCTTTGAGCGAGCCGTCGTATTTTCCTACAACCAGTTCGGCTACATCGTTCATCAGATGTTCGTAGCGTTTTACCTCATCCTCCCGGTCGAAACGCTGGTTGAGAATGAAGTGATAATTGCCGTCGAGCGCATGGCCGTAGATGGCGCCGTCGGTATAGTGATATTGCTTGATCAGGTTTTGCAAGTCGATGGTTGCCTCCGGAAGCCGCTCCAACGGAAAAGCGACATCCTCTATCAAACAGGTGGTTCCCTTTTCGCGCATACCCCCTACCGAGGGGAATATCCCCGAACGGATGTTCCAGTAGCGTGCCTGTTCGTGCTTGTCCGTAGTGAAATGTGGCGGGAGGATAAACGAAAACAGATTCAGTGCCGGCGTTATTTGATCAATCTGTCTCTCCAATGTGTCCGGATCAGCGGCCCGCGTTTCCATCAGTACGGCCGTAACCGTATCCGACTGCAACCGGTTTTGTATTTCGTCCGGAAGCAGCTCTGCTACGGCCCGCAACGAGGTCTCGTCGAACAGTTCGGCACATTGTACCGGCAAGCTCTTCAATTTTTGCACCAAACGGCAGGCGTCGGTAATGCGGGAACAATACAACAGGGCCGTAGCCTTGCAGGGAAGCTCTGTCTCTGTTTTCAGGGTAGCTTCCGACAAAAAGGCAAGTGTCCCTTCCGATCCGACCAGCAGGTGGGTGATGATGTCGAACGGGTCGTCGTGTTCAACAAAAGGTAAAATATTCAGGCCCACCACATTCTTGATGCTGTATTTTTGTTTGATGCGGTGGTAGAGGCGGGTATCTTTCCGTACCCTATCCCGCAGCTCTTCAATCTTTTCGATGAATCCCGGTCGCAGGTTCCGGAATTGCCGGCGCGACTCCTCGTTCCCGGTGTCCAGAATCATCCCGTTTGAAAAAACGATGCGGGCAGAAACGATTACTTTATCGCTGTTTGCCGTCGTACTGCAACTCATGCCCGAAGCGTTGTTGACGATAATGCCGGCTACCGCTGCCGATTTGATGGATGCCGGGTCGGGCGAGAACTTTTTTCCGTATGGCCGTAACAGCTGGTTGATCCGTTCGCCCAGGATGGCCGGTTGTACCACAATCGTGTCGGCCTTTTCGTCTGTCCGGAATCCGTTCCAGTCTTTGGAAATCTGTATCAGGATGGAATGGGTAATCGATTGTCCCGACAGGCTTGTCCCCGAAGCCCGAAATGTTACGGGCAGTTGCAGCCGGCTGGCCAGTTTCAGCGCCTCGGAAACCTCCTTTTCGTCTTTAACGTATAGGACTACCTGGGGTATCTGTTTGTAAAAACTGGCGTCGGTACCCCAGGCGATGGTATGCAATCGGTCGGTAAAGATTCTGTCAGCGGGAATAATCTTTTTGATCGCCTGGATAAAGCGGGGATAGTTGTTCTCTATTTTCATTGTCGCAGTGCTTTTACTGAAAATAACAATACAAATGTACCACTATTCGGCATATCCTGTACCGGGTAACGGATAAATCTTCTACGGAAAGACAGATCCTTGTTGTAAATTAGGTTACAGCCCTATAAACAGGAATCGGTTTATAGAGGATTAGTCAGTTGTAAGAATCTGTTTTTTCATCCAATAGTTTGTCAGTTCCAATTTATTCGCTCGCTGTTTTTGTACCTTGATTACCCGATATCCGCGCTTCTCGAAAAAGGAACGGGCCGTGATGCTTACCTCTGCGCTTATTTCGGACACACCGTATTCCTTGGCATATCTTTCCACCTGCATAAGGAGGGCCGAGGCGACACCTTTTTGTTGCCAATCCTTGTGGACGAACATCGAGTGCAGGCAACCGGAGGCGTTCATGGACGAAAATCCGATGATATGGTTCTGTTTGTCGAATGCTCCGACATAACGGTTGTAGGAGAGCAGTTCTTCCATATGTTCTACACTGTCTCCGCACGAAGCCCAATCTTCCACCTCTTCTGGGGTGTAGTCTTGGGAGTTTACATGGAGAACCGTTTCCCGGAACATTTTGCACATTTGGGGAGCGTCCTGTTTATGGAGTTCCCTGATGTCAAAACCGGTATTCAGGCGTTTGATTATCCGGCAGGGATTTCCGGCGGCGATGCAGTTGGCCGGAATCGATTGGGTAACCACACTTCCCGCTCCGACGATACTGTTCTCTCCGATTGTAACGCCCGCCAGCAAAATAGCCCCTCCACCAATCCAAACGTTGTCGCCGATTGTGATAGGCAAGGCTTTTGTCCTGAAAAACAGTTCTCCCGGTGCTTCGTCCCAGTTATCGACAAAACGTTCCCGGACGTCGAGGGGGTGTGTCGCCGTATAGAGCTGTACATGAGGGGCGATCAACACTTGATTGCCTATCCGGATGAGGTTTTCGTCCATCATGGTACAGTTTGCATTGATAATAGTCTTGTCGCCGATAAAGATGTGTTTGCCGCATTGGCAGGTAAAACGCGGGCCTATACGAGAATGTTTCCCGATGGCACCCAACATCCTGCCCAAAATATCACCTCTTTGGGATTCAGGTGTTCGGTCGTCGTTCAGGACGGCAAGATATGCTTTGGTCTCGGTAATCATCTTCAAAACCTCATCATTCAGTCGGTTGCCATACGCTCCTGCCAGAAATCTTCGGTAACTGTTTTCCGGTTCATGCAACTCCTTTACCATGATATATTCCTCCTGCGTCTCCTTTATAATTTTGAATCCCAGTTGAATGTACCACCTTGCGGCATAATTTTCCTTCTGAACCGAGAGGGAGAGCCGTTGGCAGTGCCGTTGCTTCAATGCGCTGAAAAGTTCCTTCATAAGCCGGCTCCCGATACCCATATTCCGGTAAGGCTTATAAAGCGAGATGCAAAGAGAGGGAGTCTGGTTATCTACGTGTCCGTAGTCTGGCATGATTCGGCACCAAGCTGCACCTATTACACGCCCCTTATCATCCGCCACCCAACAAAGGTCGTCTTTCCTTTCTCCGAAATTTTCGATATATAGATTCAGTTCCGGTAAATCTACAACCGTTCTGGGCGGAGCTTCCATTCCCTCGGGGATAAAAATCGCTTCATACAGAAAATCTTTTAGCAAGCTGGTCTCGTCCGGGCGCAAGGGCCGGACCGTACAGTCGACAGTTTCACTCATACATTCGGTCATTTAGGTTATTCCATCGCTCTTTTGTCAGGATCGTAAAGTGTTCGGTTCGTACATCTCCTAACGGGGAGATCTTTCCCTCTTCGGTGTGATGGAACATGAACCCGCATTTATCCATCACTCTGCGAGATTTGTCGTTTCCGTCATAATAGCCGCACCATACCCTTTTTATGCCCAGTTCGTCGAAACAACGCTTCAATAGCCGTTTTACCGTTTCCGGAATCAGTCCTTTCCCCCAATAGGGAACACCTATCCAATAACCGATCTCCGCATCCCCCTCTTGCATCTCTGCACTGTGTACGCCGTCTCCAAACATAATGCCGACACTCCCTATCGGTTCACCGCTCTCTTTCAATACCACAGCGTACGTTTCAGGAGCAGAAAGAATCTCCCGGATCACTTTTCGGCTCTCCTCTTCGGATGTGTGCGGCGGCCATCCGGCAATAGGTCCGATCGCCGGGTTCTGGGCATATTTGTAGAGTGCTGCTGCGTCGTTTTCGTTCCACGGACGAAGCAGCACTCTTGTTGTTTCCATTGTTGATCGCTCCATCGGTTTGTAACTTTTGGGGTAAATAGAAAAAGCCTTATAGAGAGATACCCTATATTCTCCAAATATACGTTAATTGATAGAAAAGAAAAAATGGTTTTGGGGATTGTCTAAAAATGTAATTGTCGGATGATTTCGGGTTATTCATATAAAAAGAGCGTAGTTGCCGTTTGGATAAATGGAATATATCCGGTTTATAGCAAGTCGCCGGGTTAATTAGTGTCAAAATAGGGAGGGCGATCAACCTCTTTTTTGTTTGGGTTGTTTCTACCAGAAAGGTTGTAGAAGATTCTAAAACAAAACAATTATGGGAAAAAAAGGAGTAGAAATTTTGACATTGAATGTCCCCGAGTTAATTAAAACATTGAATGCGGCGTTGTCCGAAGAGTGGTTGGCCTACTATCAATACTGGATCGGAGCACGCGTTTTGAAAGGCCCCATGCACGACGATATAGAAAAAGAGCTGCTCGTACATGCCAATGAAGAGTTGCAACATGCCGAATGGTTGGTTGAACGCATCATTCAGTTGGACGGTACGCCCGTTTTGTCGCCCGAAGAGTGGACCCGTTTGGCCGCGTGCAAATACGATGCCCCCGTCGATCCCAACGTAGAGATTATTCTCAAACAGAATCTGGGGGCAGAACGTTGTGCCATCCAACGCTACGAAGACCTGGCCAAGCTGACACACGATAAAGATTTCATCACGTTCGACATCGTTACCCGTATCCTGGCCGAGGAGCTGGATCATGAAGAGGATATCGAATCGTGGTTGGAAGACATGAAAGTCTTTCGCGATAAAATATGCCAATGCTAACCGTTGGGGTGTAAAAAAGATTACAAAGAGGCTTTGCTTGGAAAAAGAGCCTCTTTTTTTTGATCATACGATAAAAAATCGGATATTTTTCTATTTGATTGTGTCTGTTACAACATTATTTTACCACACGAAATCGAACTTGATGTCGCGAGGGATATTGTGCGCGTTGACATTGGCGATGTCGGCAGACAGAGCCTCAGGTACGACGGCATATTTTTCAGAGAATGAACGGGCGAAGTCTATGTCTCCTGTAGCCTGTGTCCTGATGATCAGGCCGGCCCATGCATCGATGGCTTCCAGAGCCTTGTCGTAGTCGATATGATACTGCCCGTCGCTGTTCCTGGAGAAAGCCCCGTTTTCTTTCATGAAATTGTAGCACATCATGTTCGCCTTACCGTGTGAAGAAGCAGAGCCGAAGCGCACCGAACGTACCAGTCCGGCTATGAAAGTCGTGATGGCATCTTCCTTCGATATCAGCGGAATCTCCTCCATGTCTATCAGCCGGCATACCATGAACAGCCCCAGAATATCGGCCTTCGCCTCTTCCCATGTCGTCTTTTCAGCTCCCATGGCCTCATCTACCGTACCTTTTCCGTTCACAGTCTCCTTCACACCCAGTCCGTGAGCCGCCTCGTGGAAGGTCACGTTCCAGAAGAACGCCTCCGAACGCAAATGCTTCTGCTGGTCAGGTTCGATGAGCAGACGTCCTATAGGCAGGAGAATCTTTCCGAATTTGG
>CASGEW010000089.1 GCA_949300615.1 uncultured Bacteroidales bacterium | reverse complement strand
TTTCTTCAGCAGAAGTGGAGAAGTCGATGTCTTGTGCCGATACAACCATTTCATTCCCTTTCAGATGCAATTTGACTAAACTGCTTGCCGGATTTGAAAAAACAGAAACCCGTTTCAACGCGTTCAAAAATGAAACCCTGTCGATTGTTACTTTGAATGGGTTGGCTTGTGGAATGACACTGTTGTAGTTGGGATAGCGGCCCTCTATGAGCCGGCAAACCATCTCGAAATTGGCACAATGTAGGTAGGCATTGTTGTCATCAAATTGAATGTTGACCATGCCTTCTTCTTTCGTAAGCAGACCTTTCAGCAAGGTGGCCGGTTTTTTCGGCAAAATGAAAGAGGCTCTTTCCGGAGATTTGACGGAGAAATTGCGTAGGCGTACCAATTTGTGTCCGTCAGAAGCCACAAACGTTAAATCGTCGGTATGGATGTCGAAATAGACACCGTTCATGACCGGACGGAGTTCGTCGTCAGCTGTTGCAAATAAGGAACGGCTGATTCCGTTTGCCAGCATTTGCGCATCGACCAGAATCGAAATCGCATTTTCATTCAACGGTTTTTGCTGTGGATACGTATCGCCTTTTTGTCCAATGAAATTATATTTTCCGTTTTGGAAATGGATGAAGATCTCCAAATTGTTGTCGTTGATGTCAAAAGTCAACGGTTGCTCGGGCAGTTCCTTCAGCGGGTCGAGTAGGATTTTGGAAGAAACGGCGAAAATTCCATTGCCTTGTGTGTTCATTACTTCAATGGAAGTGACTAAACGTGTTTCGGCGTCAGATGCCGTAATCGTTAGTTTTTCTCCTTCCAAATGAAAAAGGAAACTATCTAATATGGGTAATGAGTTTTTAGAGGCAATCACTTTGCTGATGGATTGCAAACGTGATAACAACGCCGTACTGGATACATCAAATCGCATGGTTCTTAACTGTTTATATTGTTTTTTATTTTAATGATTCTCGTTTGTATTCAATCATACAAAAGTAAGGAATTATTCTGTATGATAAAGAGCGAAAAAGAGGTTTTTCCATGTTTGTCTGGAAAAACCTCTTTTCGCCCTTTGTCTATAATGCGTATATGCTTATTTTGCAAAATAATCTTTTACAGCTTCATTCGGAACCATTTCCTCTTGGAAGATATAAGCGCCAGTTTTGGGTGACTTTACCATTTTGATGACCTTTGAATAAGTCCGTCCGTCACCTTTTTTAAATGTTGCGACCGCTTTCTTTGCCATTGTTTAATCTCCTATTTACTTAATTTCTTTGTGTAATGTCATCTTCTTCAAGATTGGGTTATATTTCATTAACTCCAATCGCTGCGTTGTATTCTTTCTGTTTTTAGTAGTAATATAACGCGAAGTTCCCGGCATACCGCTATCCTTATGCTCTGTACATTCCAGAATAACTTGGACTCTGTTACCTTTTGCTTTCTTTGCCATATCTCTTCCTCCTCAAATTAAGCGTTTAAATAACCTTTTTCAGCGGCTCTTTTTATAGCTGCGTCCAAACCTAATTTATTGATGACACGCAAGCCTGCTGCTGAAATGTTCAAGCTAATCCAACAATCTTGTTCTACCCAATAGAACTTTTTGGTAAACAGGTTGACATTGAATTTCTTTTTCGTACGTCTTTTTGAGTGCGATACGTTATTGCCAACCATAGCCGTTTTTCCTGTAATTTGACAAATTCTCGACATTGCTATCTATATTTTTTATTTGATTTTTTCTACTTTCAAAACAGAGTGCAAAGTAAACGATTTTGTTATTACCCTCCAAATATTTCTACTATTTTTTAATCAACAAACAAGGAGACAAGCAATAACAATGCTGCCTGGGTGGCTCTGGCGATATTGTTTTCGCGTCGGCTGGCAAAAGAGCGCAACTGGGTACGGACCTTATCGCCGCATTTAGCAGCAATCCAGACGGTTCCTACCGGTTTATCGGGTGTACCTCCGTCCGGTCCGGCAATACCTGATACGGCTACGGAACATTCGGCCTGCATCAGCCGACAGACGCCTTCGCACATCTGCCGAACAACCGGCTCGCTGACCGCGCCATAAACATCCAGGTCTGCCTGACTTACACCAAGTACCCGCTCTTTTATCTCATTCGAGTAGGCGACGACACTGCCTTTGTAATAGGCTGAGCTTCCGGGAATTTTCGTTATCTGATGGGCAATATTGCCACCGGTACAACTTTCGGCCGTAGCAAGCATCCACCCCTTCTCTTTCAAATGCCGGCCGATGATTTCAGGCAGAGACAAATCTTCATCGCAAAGAATATTCTTTCCCAATAAAAGATGCAGTTTGTTGCTCTGTTCGTCCAGCTCTTGACAAACCTTTTCTTTATCGTATCCCCGTGCGGTCAATCGCAAACGGATCAATCCGGGCGTAGGCAGGTAAGCCAACCGGACATCATCGGGCATATCCCGTTCAAAATCATCCAAAAACTCAGACAAGGCCGATTCGGCAAAGTTGCGGACCAAACAGGTATGGTGTAAAATGACTGCTGCATCTTGCCGGAAAGTAGAAAGCCGGGGTAAAATATCGGAGACCATCACCTGTTTCATCTCAGACGGTACGCCGGGCATTGATACTAAAATCCGACCTTCATGTTCAAACCACATGACCGGGGCTGTCCCTACCATATTCTGAATAACTGTGCAGTTCTCCGGCACCATCGCCTGATCCCGGTTGGAAGGATTCATCTGCAACCCCCTCCGCTCCAATAATTTTTCAAGGTGAGCATATACCTCGGTACTGAATACCAAACGCGTACCGAAATAGTCGCATAGTGTCTGTTTGGTAATATCGTCCTTTGTCGGGCCAAGGCCTCCGGTTACCAACACGACGTTTACCCGGGAAAATGCTTCGTCGAAAGCCTCGATCATCTCTTCGCGCCGGTCGCGCACGGTGGTAATGTGCAACACTTCTGCCCCTATCGCATTCAGTTCTTTGGCCATCCAAGCCGAGTTGGTATCGACTACCTGCCCGATCAGCAACTCATCTCCTATGGTGATAATTTCTACATTCATCTCATTTGTTTTTTTATATTGTCAATCCGCTGCACCAGTGTCGGATGCGAATAGTAAACGAACACAAAGGCTTTTGCCGGTGTCAGGTTGCACAGCGCATTTGCCGAAATCTTCTTCAACGCACCGATCAACTCCTCTCCATAACCGCAGGATACGGCAAACGTATCGGCTTGATACTCGTTTTTACGGGAAACATAATTAGACAAAATTCCCGTCAGCATCCCCACCGGCGTATATAACAAGGAGAAGGCCACCAACGACAACGGGAACGAAGCGGTTGTCCCGCCCAACGCTTCGGAAGGAAGCGGCGATCCGCACAGCAACGAAAAGATATAAAACAGAACAAAGGTATTCAACAACGAGGCCCACATCATTTGTCGGGTATGGTGACGTTTATAGTGCCCTATTTCATGGGCCAATACAGCTACGATTTCATCCGTGGAGAGCTCGTCAATCAACGTATCGTACAAGACGATTCTTTTTTTTCTGCCCAATCCGCTAAAATAGGCGTTTGCCTTGGACGAACGTCTGGAACCGTCTATGACATAGATATCGTCCAACTTAAATCCGACCTTGTCTGAAAACGCCTCAATGGCCGATCGCAGTTCTCCTTCGGGCAACGGCTCCTGCTTATTGAACAACGGCACAATCCAGGTAGAATAGAACATATTCAATAACACCGAGAAGAGAGCCACCACGGCGAAAGCCGCCAACCAAAAAGAGGATTGTAACCAGCCGTAAAGCCACGTAATAACAAACAACAAACCTCCGCCGATAACCACCCCCAACAACACTCCTTTCAGCTTGTCTGCCACAAAGGTGGCCGGAGTTGTTTTATTAAACCCGAACCGCTCTTCTATCACGAAGACAGAATACATGGAGAAAGGCAACGTAATGATTTCATTGACAACAAACAAAACTCCGAAGAAAAGCAATGTAAGTACCGTTTCCGATTCGGTATAATCTGAAAGATACCTATACAACCATCCCAATACACCCCAGATGAGCAGGGCCAATATCAATAAAAAATTAAACCCATCGACATAAAGAGAGAAACGGTCGTTCGTTTTAAAGTAGTTCTGTTGCCGCATATACTCCTGTTCATTGTACAATCCGGCAACTTCCGAAGGGATAGGCGAAGAGGCCGCTTTTCTGTTCACCCACGCCAACATCTGGCTTACCAAAAATTCAACGGACAAGAATACGACAATCAACCAAAATATTCCGTTATGCATCGTAAATTATCAGATCGTTACACGGGCAAAGGGTGCAGCATCAAAACCGCAGAAATCTTTGTCCTGATATTTATAATAACCGGTAATGGCCACCATGGCAGCATTGTCGGTAGTAAACGAGAATTTCGGCAGATAGATGTTCCATCCCAGCCGATCGGCATGATCCTGGAAAGCCGCCCGGACGGCAGAATTGGCTGAAACGCCACCGGCCACCGCTACCTCATTGATCCCGAGATCTTTGGCTGCCTTCCGCAACTTATCCATCAAGATTTCGACAATGGTATATTGCAACGAGGCGCACAAATCATTCTTTCGCCGTTCTACAAATGCGGGATCAGAGGCGATTTCATCGCGCAGGAGATAGAGGAACGAGGTCTTCAATCCACTGAAACTATAATTGTATCCAGGTATATGCGGTCGGCTTAATGAAAACGCCTTCGGGTCTCCCTCTTTGGCCAACCGGTCCACTACCGGACCGCCGGGATACCCCAACCCCATCACCTTGGCACATTTATCAAAAGCCTCGCCGGCAGCGTCGTCTATGGTCTGCCCAATAACCTGCATATCCTTATACGACTTTACCAATATGATTTGTGAATTTCCACCCGATACCAACAGGCAAAGAAAGGGGAAAGAGGGTTGACGTACATCGCTCTCGCTCTCCTTAATAAAATGAGCCAACACGTGCGCCTGCAAATGATTGACATC
The DNA here is from genome assembly GCA_949300615.1 of uncultured Bacteroidales bacterium. GTDB lineage: Bacteria > Bacteroidota > Bacteroidia > Bacteroidales > CHK158-818 > Gallibacteroides. Next base: position 4,083 of record CASGEW010000089.1, on the reverse strand, counting down.
GATCATCGGAATCTGCAACGCCGCGGACAATCCTTTGGCAAAAGAGGTTCCCACCAACAACGAGCCCATCAATCCGGGACCACGGGTAAAGGCGATAGCCGACAAGTCTCTCTTGTCAATCCCCGCCCGCTTGATCGCTTCGGAGACAACCGGGACGATGTTTTGCTGATGCGCACGGGAGGCCAGTTCGGGAACTACCCCTCCATACGCCTCGTGTACCGCTTGCGAAGCGATTACGTTAGACAGCATGACTCCGTTGCGGATAACCGCTGCCGAGGTATCATCGCACGACGACTCGATCCCCAATATCGTTATATCCATATTTGTTTTTAAATCAGTTTATTATATTAAATCTTCTTTTTTATCCTTAATACCCTGCGAAATTAGGCAATTAAATAGAATTATATGCAGAAATATTCTGCGAAATGTTATAAATTTGTCTCAATTTTTGGCATGAGGAGGACATTTAACGCATTTAAACGGGTCATTATCGTAATTCTGGTATCGGCTCTCAGCTTGTACGCAGGGTTATACCTTTTGTTGAGCATACCTTTTGTACAACAGAAGATAAAAAGCATAAGCGTACATGAACTCCAAAACATCCTGCATACTGAACTGGACATAGAACGTATCTCCATAGAACCGTTCAACAAGATTGCACTCCACAAACTATATTTAAAAGACCTCCAAGGAGATACACTTCTATACGCAGACAGGCTCTCGGCAGGTTTTGAATTGCTGCCACTGCTGGAAAAACGATTTGTATTCACAACTATCCAGTTCTTCGGTTTTGACATCCGCCTTAACCGGCAAACCCCCAAAGACAAGTTGAACGTCCAATTCATTGCCGATGCGTTTCTGTCTAAAAAGGAAGAAAAGAAAAAGAAAAACATCGACCTGAAAATCCGTTCTATCCTGATCAGGCGAGGTAACCTGTCGTACGATATTTTGTCCGAACCTTATCGGGAAAAAGGGAAATTCGACAAAAATCACATCCGCATCTCCGACCTCCTCTCTACGTTATCTGTCAAGGCATTAAAGGCAGACTCGGCCAACATCTACCTGAAACGGCTCAGTTTCGTAGAAGCATCCGGATTCCAACTGGATAAATTGAGTTTCAAAGCCATATCCGATTCATCCCGAATTGCCATCAACCAATTCGACCTGGAATTGCCAAATTCCGACTTGACGATAGACAGTACCTTTTTCGATTACAGTCGTGTCGATTCCCTACACCACCTGGCAGATAGTGCATACATCTACCTGAACATCGACGATTCCCCATTCCGGCTATCCGATTTGGCGGCCTTTGCCCCGGCATTAAACCGATTTGAAAAACCCATCAATCTTCACCTCAACATCGACGGAAGCATCAACCATCTGCAAATGAACAGCCTCCGGCTACGTTATGCCGACGGTATCACCTTAACGGCGGCAGGCAACGTGGACGGTATTTCCGACCCGGAGAGTGCCTATATTTTCGGGCAAGTTTCCGACCTGTCCATTTCACCCGAAGGATTGAACTCAATCGTACAATCCCTGTCTCCCTCCGCCAAGAGAATCCCGGCAATCGAAAATTTGGGACACATCCGGTTTCAAGGAGATATCTCCGGATTCTTCAACAACCTGGTGGCTTACGGCAAAATACAAACTCCCAGAGGGAACATCCACTCGGACCTGTTATTGAGTTACAACTTTTCCAAAAAAATCTTTTCATACAAAGGATCCATCGCCACGGAACTGTTCGACCTGAGCAACCTGTTTGAAAACAAGGAGCAGTTCGGGAAAATCAGTTTCAACGTAAACATAGACGGCAACCACCCTAAAAACGGAAAAATAAACGGGGCGATAGAGGGCGAAATCGGGAAAATCCATTTCAAACGGTATCCATACGAGAACATCCGGTTAAACGGCCATTACAGCAACACATCCTACGACGGCTGGGTAGAAATAGACGATCCGAACGGAAAGCTCTCCATGTACGGTATCATCGACTTACAGGACGAAACACCCATTTTCAAGTTCACGGCCCGAGGTGAAAACATCAAAGTACACGAGCTGAAATTGACACCCAAATATGCCGACTCTTCCCTGTCATTCGGCATAAACGCGAACTTTGTAGGAAATTCTTTCGATACGGCGGAAGGAGAACTCTCGTTGGACAGCACCTCCTTTGTCAACGGCGACAAACAGTTCTTCCTCGAAAAATTTTCTATCATAGCAAAAAATGCCGGAACGCCACAGTCGTTACAAATAAATTCTGACATTCTTCGTGGAGAGATCTCCGGCCAATATTCATTCAAAACGCTGTACAAGTCATTTCTCGAACTGCTTCGGCCCTGTATCCCCTCCTTGGTAAAATCCGAACAAGAGGAGAGCAACACGAACAATAAATTCCAATTCCATCTTTCATTCAATAATACAGAACCGATATCTTCGGCGCTCGAACTTCCCGTTTCATTCGGAGAAGAGGGCAATATCGAAGGCTTTTTTGACAGTGAAGATCAAAAATTCAGGGTGAATACCGTATTGCCCGAATTTTCTATCAAAAGATCAAGATTTGAATCAAGCCAACTGGTGGTAGAAAAAATAAACGACCACATCCATTTGCAAATGCACACAAACGGATTAAACCGGAAAAACCAATATATATTGCTGTCGTTGAATGCGGATGCCCAAGGAGACAGTTTAAACACCCAATTTAATTGGAGCAACATTGCGGAAGCCACATTCAGCGGGAAAGTATCGGCTACCACCCATTTCTTGCCAGGGACAGAAGAGCATCCCCTGAATATGGACATAGACATCCATCCCACAAAACTGATTCTCAACGACACGATCTGGAACCTGAATCCAGCCCAGATTGAGATTGACACCGGAATCGTCTCCATAAAAAATTTTGAAATAAGACGGGATTCTCAATACCTGTCTATCAACGGCAGGGCATCGAAAACAGACCAGGATTCTGTCAAACTGACATTAAACGATATTGACCTCGATTATATTTTCGGATCGCTCAACATCAAGAACGTAACTTTCGGCGGACGGGCTACGGGCGACTTTATCGCCACCAATTTCTCAGACATACCGATCATGTCAACCGAAAAATTCGAGGTAAAAAACTTCTCATACAACGATGCACCCATAGGAGATTTGAACCTTTTCAGCAGATGGGATAACGAAAACAAAGGTGTCCTGTTACAAGGGAAAATCAGCCAACCGGATGTCCCGGATACACAAATCAAGGGCCACATCTTCCCTACCGGAGACTCGCTATCGCTCTATTTCGATACACACAAACTAAACCTCGCCTTCATGCAGCCGTTCGTATCCAAAATCATGCAAAATTTTGAAGGCGACGCGTACGGGAAGATACACTTTTTCGGACACTTCAAGGCTTTGAACGTTGTAGGAGACGCTTGGTTGCAGAACCTGCGGTTCGGCATAGAATACCTCAATACGGCCTATTGGTTATCTGACAGCATACACCTAAGGCCAACCTCCATTTACTTCAACAACGTCCAATTAAACGATGCCGAAAACCACACTGCACAGGTAACCGGAGTGTTGAACCACAGCCACTTTAAAAACATGGATTATAATATCCAGATCAACAATGCCCGCAACCTACTGGTATTCAATATTACGGAACAACAAAACCCCATCTATTACGGCCGAATTTACGGGACCGGTGTCGGTACCATACGGGGAGATATGTCAAGGACCAACATCGATGTAAACATGAGTACAAACGAAAACTCCAAGTTTACGTTTGCACTATCCGACAACGAAACAGCTTCTGATTACCAATTCATCACCTTTGTCGATCGCCGGCAACTATTGGCCGAAAGAAAGGACAGTACCGAAAACCGTCGTCCTCGACCGACTTCCATTCCGGGAGCAGCAACAAAAAGCGCTGAAAAAAGCCTGAATATCAACTTACAAGTAGATGTATCCCCACAATCGACCCTTTATCTGATCATGGATCCGGACACAGGAGATGAAATCAAAGCCAACGGTTCGGGAAGCTTACGAATAGAATACGACCGACTATCCGACTTGAAACTATACGGGACCTACACG
>CASGEW010000088.1 GCA_949300615.1 uncultured Bacteroidales bacterium | reverse complement strand
GTCGGTATTGTTGGATACCGGCCATGCGGGATACCCGCCGCGCATTGCGGTGGTAAAGTCGCACATTGCCGGGACATTGACTGCTGCTGCGGTAACAATTTCCGGATTAAGGGCGGATGTGGCGAGAGTCATGGCGCCGCCCTGACTGGACCCCCATACAACGAACTCATTGCCGTTCCACTTGGGCAGTCCGGTCAAATACCGCACAGCCTGAACCAGCCCCAGAATCGCGCGGTTGAAATAATATTTTTCCCGTACCGGCATTCCGTGATACATATACATGCCGTTTTTATTAAGTTCAGCATATTTTGCATCTGCGGTAGCCGGTTCGACCGCATAATTATGGACGTTGAATCCGGCGATGATTACCTTATCCCGCGGGAAGACATCGGCTGGAACGGATGAGAATCCCGGTCCGGCGCCCGGAATATTAAGCAGAACCGGATATTTTCCTTCAGCTTTGGGTATGGAGATGTAGCCGTAGGCTCTGGAACCGTCGATATTGGCCAGAGATATGGCATATCCGTCGGCCTCCGGGGTGGATAGTTCTTCCCGGCGTTCCAGCCGGGCATCCAGATCAATTGCCATGACTCTGGCCTTCTGTGCGTCCCAGTATGCTTTCAAATCCTCCGGAGCGGGAGTTGATTTACGGATTTTTTCGGGTTCAAAGGCGACTGCGCCGCTGCGGACAAAACTTTTGCCGTCGGCATCAACGTATTCGGCGGTACAGCGTACCAACCCCGGTTCACTGCTTTCCACGGTTACGATAACGGGGTTTGCCGCGGCCAGCGTACGGGTAAGTTCGGTATAATTCCCGGTAAATTTGAAATCTTGCGGGATGGCTCCCACAATGGCTCCTTGAAAAATCTTGTTCCCGGAGCCCATCCGGGTACCGCTCAATACACTGGCATACGGCATAATGGTACAACCATCTCCGATCTCTACATTTCCATCGACATACGCAAACGGCATGATAGTTACATCGTTACCGATTTTTGCACTCGGATCTACATAGGCTAATGGACTAATCATAATACCTCCTTTTTAAGGTTAAACTAACGACCTCCTCCTAACGCATGATACAGGTTGATAACCGACTGCATCCGCTGGAAATTATCGGAAACTTCCGACAGTTGAGCGCTCAACAACGACTGCTGTGCAGTCAATACTTCCAGATACGTGTGAGAAGAGTCTAAAAATAGTAAATCTTGCGTATATTTCACAGATTTTTCAAGAGATTTTATCTGTTCTTTTCGTTGAGCCAGTTTTTCTTCGGCCGTCTGGTACTGTACCAAGGCATTACTTACCTCACTTCCGGCATTCAAGATACTTTGTTGAAAAGCTATCAATGCCTCTTCCTGTTGTGCCTTTGCAATCTTCAACTGAGCGATATTGGCACCTCTGCCAAAGATCGGCTGAGTGAGGGAGGCAACAGCCGAAGCAAGGATTTTACCAGGATTTACAATAACGCTTCCGGCTGAATTGGTCCATCCTGCCGATCCGCTTATGACCAGATTCGGATAAAAGGCCGACCGGGCGATATTGGTATTGTAATAGGCTCCGGCCAATGCCATTTCCGCAGAACGCACATCCGGACGATTCGACAGCATCTGAACCGGAATACCGGTATTCATTTCTGCCGGGAACTGCTGTTCTTCTATCGTACTGCGAACAATCATCTGAGGGGCCTGTCCCAACAACACTGAAAGGGCATTTTCGGTAGAGCTGATTTGCTGACGCAAATCGGCCAACGAGGCAACAATGGAGTAGTAGTTGGCTTCGCTCTGTACCACAGCGGCTTCATTGACACTCCCGGCTATTTTCAGGTCTTTCATCATTTGCACATTCTGTTTCCAGCTTTCAGCCGTTTGTTCACTGATTTGCAACTGACGGTCCAACATCAACAAGGTATAGTAATAATTAGCCACGGTAGCTATTACTTGTGTACGAACAGCCTGTTTATAGGCTTCGCTTTGCATCAACGCCGTTTTGGCCGCCCGTTTGGAGTTGAGCAAACGACCGAACAAATCGATTTCCCAGCTGGCCACTACGGGCAACTGGTACGTCCATTGTGCGGCAGATTTGTCAAAACTGCTCACCGTCCCCTGCGGAGAGAGAGACAACGAGGGCAAGAAAGACAAGCGGGATGTCATCAATCGAGCTTCTGCCTCGCTGACCTGCAACGCAGCGGTTTTCAAATCCGAATTATTTTCCAACCCTTGCCGGATCAACTGTTGCAGTTGCGGATCTGTAAAGACCTGCTCCCACGGCAGATTTCCCATATTCGTGGTATCCGATACGGCCAACGTATCCGTTACCGATACCGGATCACGATACACCCCTGTGGTATTTACATCGGGGCGTTTATACGGCTTATAAATATGACAGCTACTTACTACGACTGCCAACAATACGATATATAGAATGTTCTTTTTCATGTTCATTTCTTTTATAATATTTTCCAAGCCGTTACGGTTAATTAGAGTACTGTTCTATTTCGGCTTCCAGTTCGCTGTTGTCCAAATCTTTCCATTCAATAGGCTTGAAGCGTTCTTGCAGGTGTTCAAACACAACGAACAGTGCAGGGACAACAAATATCTGGCAAATCATCCCGATCAACATACCGCCAACTGCTCCGGTACCCAATGTACTGTTACCGTTTGCACCTACACCGGAAGCAAACATCAACGGAAGCAAACCGACAATCAATGCCAATGAAGTCATCAAAATAGGACGCAACCGGACGGCAGCTCCGTCTATGGCAGCGCTGACAATCGACATACCCATTTTACGTCTGTCCAAAGCAAACTCGGTAATCAAAATGGCATTCTTAGCCAACAAACCTACCAACATGATCAACGATATTTGCATATAGATGTTGTTTTCTACACCCAGGAACTGCGCGAAAATAAAACTACCGCACAACCCGAACGGGATAGAGAAGATTACTACCAACGGCAATATGTAACTTTCGTATTGGGCACTCAACAGCAAATAAACGAAGACCAGACACAAGACAAAGATGATGGCTGTGGTATTGGTACCGGTAGATTGTTCTTCTCGCGTCATACCGGAGAATTCAAAGTCGTATCCGGTAGGCAATGTCTCGGCAGCTACCTCCTGAATGGCCTTGATGGCCTGTCCAGAACTGTATCCATCAGCAGGAGACCCGTTAACTGCTATGGCTGTAAACATATTGAATCGCTTGATATTATCCGGTCCATACACCTTATGCAAAGACATGAACTGAGTGATCGGGGCCATCTCGTCTCCATTGCGTATCTTGATATTATTCAAGGTTTCCGGACTGAGACGGTAATCGATATCGCCTTGAATCATCACCCGGTACAATTTACCGAACCGGTTAAAGTTGGATGCATACAACCCGCCGTAATACCCCTGCAACGTAGTCAAAATATCATTGGGGCTGATTCCGGCCTGTTTACATTTGGCGGCATCTATATCTACCATGTATTGCGGGAAGGTCGGATTAAACGAAGTCTGTGCCGAAGCGATTTCGGGACGTTCACGCAATTTTTCCAAGAATGTATTGGCTATATCGAAGAACGTATTCAAATCTCCACCGGTCTTGTCCTGCAAGTTCAACTCGAAACCGTTCGTTATACTGTAACCGGGGATCATCGGAGGTGCAAACAACAAAACTCTGGCATCTTTAACTGCGTTCTGTGTCTGCATATACAAGGATCCGATCACCGAGTTTACATCCTGTCCTTCTCCCCGCTCTTCCCAATCTTTCAATTTGCAGATAAACGTTCCGTAGCAACTTCCCTGACCGGCAATAAAACTATACCCGACGATCATCGTCCGCGATTTTAAGGCCGGATTCAAGGCGATAAGGCTATCTATCTTCTTCATGGCAGCAGTAGTTTGCTCCATGGAGGTAGCCGGCGGCATATCGACTACGGCAAAGAATGTCCCTGTATCTTCGTTCGGAACCATCCCCGAGGGGGTAATATTCATCAAGAACACCAACAAAAATACAGATATCACTACGGAAGCAAAGGCAATCCATTTTTTATGAATAAAGAGCAAGACCCCTCTCTTATACTTTTTCAGCATAGCATCATAAGCGGTATTGAAAGAGGTATGGAAACGTGCTACAAACGAAATCTTCTTACTTTTTCCTTCTTCTGAATGAGGTTTCAAGAATATGGCACACAACGCCGGGCTCAACGTCAAGGCATTCAATGCCGACAGACCGATAGCAATGGCCATGGTCAAACCAAACTGGCGGTAGAACGTTCCGGAGGTTCCCGACATAAAACTAACGGGAATGAACACGGACATCATCACCAACGTAATAGATACGATGGCTCCACCAATTTCACTCATGGCGTCGATAGAGGCCTTGCGAGCCGATTTATACCCTACGTCCAACTTGGCATGGACCGCCTCGACGACGACGATCGCGTCGTCGACCACAATGGCAATGGCCAATACAAGGGCACAAAGGGTCAACAAGTTTACGCTGAATCCAATAATATACAGGAAGAAGAATGTTCCGATCAACGCTACCGGAATGGCAATAGCCGGAATAATGGTAGAACGCAAGTCCTGCAAAAATACATAAACTACGATAAATACCAGGATAAAGGCTTCTATCAATGTCTTGATTACTTCTGAGATAGAGGCGAACAAGAAGTCATTGGAGTTCAATACAACGGCGATCTTCACACCCGGCGGCAGGTCTTTTTCTGCTTCTTTCAACAGCTCTTCAATATCTTCAATAATTTCCGTCGCATTCGATCCTGCTGTCTGGAAAATCATGGAGGTTACACCGGGATGCCCGTCAACCAAGTTATCATACCCGTATGACAACCGGCCCAATTCGATACGGGCAATATCTTTTAACCGCAGCACCTCACCTTCCGGGGTAGCCCGGATAACAATATCTTCAAACTCTTCTACGGTTTCCAAACGTCCTTTATACTTCATTACATACTGGAACGATTGGTCTCCCATCTCCCCGAATTGCCCGGGTGCAGCTTCTATGTTTTGCTCTGCCAAAGCTGCTGAAACATCCGAAGGCATCAAATTGTATTGTGCCATGACATCGGGTTTAAGCCAAATACGCATGGAGTAGTTGGCCCCCATCACCATGGCATCCCCTACCCCAGGTACACGCTGTACTTCGGGAATCAGGTTGATCTTGGCATAGTTTTCGAGAAATCCTACATCGTATTTATCGTCTGAGCTGTACAGGGAGAAACCCATCAACATACTGGTCTGACGCTTCTGGGTGATCACCCCTACTTTCGTAACTTCTGCCGGCAGCAAACCGGTAGCTTTCGATACACGGTTTTGCACATTGACGGCAGCCATATCCGGATCTGTCCCCTGCTTAAAATATACCTGAATACTGGCTTCACCGGTGTTGGTAGCCGTAGATGTCATATACATCATGTTTTCTACACCGTTGATCTCTTCTTCCAAGGGGGCGATAACACTATTCAAAACTGTCTGGGCATTGGCTCCCGTATATGAAGTACTTACCGAAACAGTAGGAGGCGCAATATCGGGATATTGCGTTACTGGTAGTGATACGAGGCCCAATATCCCCAAAATAACGATTACGATGGAGATAACCGTAGAAAGTACAGGCCTGTTTATAAATTTATCTAACTTCATAATGTTACGTTTTTATACAAAATCCTTTTTTGAACATTTATTGTTTAGCGGCTTCCGTTGCAGCGGCATCTACCGATTCTGTTGAAGCAACGGGTTTTATTTTCATTCCATCCCGTACAGAGATACCGACTCCCTCTACAACAATACGTTCAAACGGTTTCAATCCTTCCGATACAATATAGGTTTTTCCATCATTTTCGGGTAAAATCTGAATCTCCCGGATATTGACAACTGAACTATCGTTTACCACAAATACAAACTTCTTATCTTGCATTTCGGTGGTTGCCTTCTGGGGAATAACAATGATCGAATCGGATTTTACCGGAACCAAAACACTCCCGGTTGATCCGCTACGTAAAATGCGCTGCGGATTAGGGAAAGTGGCACGCATCCGTGCAGCTCCCGTGGATAAGCCAATCACACCGCTTACGGTTTCGATTTTCCCCTTTTCGGGATAGATGGTTCCATCGGCCAACTTCAAAGATACTTCGGGTTGATTATCCAATATGTTCGCCATCTTTCCGTCGCTTTGACGCGTCAATTCCAACATTTGTTTTTCGTTCATCGAGAAATAAACATACATTTCCGATACATCAGACACGGTTGTCAAAGGTGTTGTCATTGACGAGCTCACCAAACTTCCTTCACGGAAAGGAATATCGCCTACTACTCCGTCAGAAGGGCTGGTAACGGTGGTATATGACAAATTTTTACGGGCATTTACCAATTCTGCTTCTGCTTGTGCCAATTGTGCCTGTTGGGTGGCGAGGGCATTTTCAGCCAACTGTAAATCGAAATCACCAATAATCTTTTTCTGATGCAACTCTTTCTTGTTTTCATACGTCAAACTGGCATTATCCACGGCAGTCTTAGCTACATTTACAGCGGCTTCGGCTACGTTTACGGCAGCTTGGTATTGTACTTGGTCTATAATGAACATGGGTTGCCCTTTTTTCACCACAGATCCTTCATCTACCAAAAGCTTGGTGATAAACCCTGCAACCTGAGGCCGGATCTCAATATCCTGACGGCCTCTGATCGTGGCCGGATATGTTTTGTCCAAAACCCTATCTACCGGTTGTAATGTCAAAACGGCATACTCTTTTACGGCATTCTGCATCGACTGGTTCTTTTCACCACAAGCAAAAAGAATCAAACACAATGAAAGTAAGGTTATTCGCTCAAATGGAATAATCATAGATTTCTTCATTTTCATATTCTACCAATTTATATAACTCTTTTTCAATCTAAATACGCACTTCTTCGGGAAATAATTTCGGCCAAAAAACACCTTTTATCATTAAATCCGGGGCAAAATTAATCAGTTTATTACGAACGGAAATATGACAAATATCATTTTTTGTCGCGAAATAAGACAAATATAGTTAAAAAAAGAGGGATTTTTATAATAACAATTCTAAAAAACAAAGAGACTTTATCCCGTATATTTCCCTGAACGAATCCGATATAAAGTCTCTTTGGTAATTCCTAAGTACGATGCAATTTGTCCCAATGTCGCCCGTTGCAACAAATGCGGATAACGGGTTACTACCCATTCATACCGCTCTTTGGCCGTTTTATGCTGCAAAATAATGACCCGCTCTTCTAAAAATCGGCTATAAGCCAACAAGATACGGTTGGCCATCGAATAAATAAAAAGATTGGATTCTTTGGATGGATCTCGCCGTTCTCTCCATTGTATGGTAATGACTTCCGTATCTTCTAAAAACTCGATAATTTCGGGATATTCCTGACGACTGAATTTGGAACGAATCGAAATCAACAGATCTTTTTCAAAAGCAAACCAAGTCGTGATATCTTTCCCATCTTTCAAATGATAAATGCGGGCGGCTCCGGATTTTATTAAAAAGACACGTCCTCGTATGCTGTCTTCCTGCCCCAATGTATCCCCCTTTTTAAATCTTTGCACCGTCGTCAACGCCTGCAAACGCTCTTTCATCAATGGAGATAAATGTAACTGGGTACTTATATGATCGATAAATTCTTGCATATACGAACACGTTTTCAACTACAAATGTAACCTTTTCATTGCATAGTATATGCAAAATATTCTATATAATACTTGTTTTTTTGCAAAGCGATCTTCTTATCTCCGGGAAAGACAAGCTCACAACTCTTCCTCCATTATCCCCCAAGTTTAGAGAAGCTCCCGATCAAGCGTTTCTGTAACAATTACTTATTCCTGCGTCACAAGCAACATCTCATTAGGGGCAAGCGTCAAGGTTATTTTTCCGTTACCAATACTCTTTTTCCCGACCAATTCTCGGCCAGTATGGCTAATCCGATAAAGCGATACTTTCGACGAGGTAAAAAAGTCGGCCGGCAACACCCATGTCCTTTTTTTTGTATCCGTCGGCACTATATGCAATCATACTGGGGGCTTGAAGCCACATGGCAGGAATCAATACGTTGTTGTCCTCCACCAACAAAACATTATCCTTCTTGATCGTATATTTTTCCCCTGTCAACCTCCGACTTCACACCATCGGAAAACTGGACGGCAAAATAGTCCTTCCCTTCAACACGATACTTACGCTCGAATCGGTTCAGGAAATTGAAGATAGCCGACATGGTACAGAACTTTCCCTTAAAATCTTCAAACGACTCCTCTACGGGCCGATCGGCCTGAAAGACTTGCTCCCCATTGAGGTTGGTACCAAACAAACGCCCCCATTCGCCACTGTATGGGTCACATCCTCCGCACATTTGCTGTGCCGTATAACGGAGGTAAATGTCGGCACCGCGAAACCACCAACCCATCGTCTGATAGCCGTCAAATATACCTAACAATTCATTTTGCGGAATCCCCTCTGTGGTAACGTCAATACCTTTCGAGTCGAAATATTTGAGGATATTGCGCTGTGCCGCTATCTCTTCCTCTCGGGTAAAGCCGAGATAGGGACTTATGGGCGACTGCATTTCGATACCCCACGTCCCATCCTCTCGTTTAACCGGCTGGGGATCCTCCGAATGGAATGCGTCAATATGAACTGTTCCCGCCTCCTGAATGGGTAATATACTGCAAAGTTTATCTATACGTTCCTGCGTAAAACCCAGTTTCCACTCTTGGGCATAACTGATGGGATAACCCCATTCACCGCCCCGAATAGCGCCATATTCTGTCCGAGATATAACATCGTTGGCCACATACTTGTCCCACAACGGACTGTCTTCGTAAGCATCAATCATATTTATATGAACCGATACGGAGGTATTGTATTTTTTACCTTCGGACATCACCCAACGGAGACTTTCCAATGCGGTTCTGTCCTGCGGGCGTTTAAGCGCATAATTGCCTTCAAAAAAAGCAGGATATTTTGAATCATGCCCGTTGTATTGCCATCCCACCAGATACACCACCTTAGGCATTCCCAGTGTAATATTGTCCATCCCCTTGATAATCTCAACAGCCTGTTCACAAGTCATCCGGACAGTAGTACGCCCGTTGTCGCGACGTTTGTAACGCCCATCGAATTCGGCTTGTGCCATAAACAATTTGGTAACAAATGTCTTTGAATAATCATGACGAGGGGTTACATACATTTTGAAATCTTTCTTAAAATCGGCATAAACCGTATTCAATTGAGTGTGCACCTGT
>CASGEW010000087.1 GCA_949300615.1 uncultured Bacteroidales bacterium | reverse complement strand
CTTGGATAACGGCCAAACGGCAACTGTTATGAAACACAATTATTTTTTACCGATAACTGTCCAATAGGGCGCATCGGAAGCAAAATTTTTCAAATAATCAATGTGGTCGGCATCGACCTTGGCCAGAATCATCTGGAAACCGGCCTGTTCCTGAACCGTAAGCATCTCTCCAATACGAGCGTCCATTATTTCGATTCCCGCATCCCGCAAAATCTGAGCAGTCTTGCGATATATGATATACAGCTCCATGTGAGTGGTTGCCCCTACGCCATTGATATACAAAGCAACCTTATCACCACCGGTCAGTGCCAACTTTTTCATCAACAAGGCAACCATCTGGGCGGCAGTATCGTCGGCCGAAACCAACATCTGGCGACCTCCGCCACCTTCGCCGTGTTGCCCCATCCCAATTTCGATTTCACCTTCTGCCAGCGAAGAGATAACAGCTCCGTTTTGCGGATGGGTACAGCTGCGCATGGCTACGGCCAACGTCGCGATTTGTCGGTTGAAACGTTCTCCGATCTCATAGATTTCGTCCAACGTCTTACCCTCTTCGGCTGCGGCTCCAACAATCTTATACAGGGGGATACATCCTGCCAGTCCACGGCGATCGTCGTCGGGAGCGTCTAACCCTGCACTGATGTCATCGTGCGTAATCAGTTTCTTCACTTTTATCCCGGCACGTTCAGCCAGTTGAACCGCCATATTGGCGCTCATCACATCACCCGAGTGGTTCAACACGACCAACAAAATACCGGCATCACGCTTAAACATCTGCAAGGCTTGGAAAAGACGCTGTGCCCCGGGAGCTGCGAATATATCGCCTACGACCGAACAGTCCAGCATCCCTTCTCCGACGAAACCGCTCAGGGCCGGTTCATGTCCTGAACCGCCTAACGTTACAATGGCTACTTTCGATTCGCTTTTGGGTTGTGCACGAACAACTATGTTTTCGGCTCCCAATTTTACTTTGTCCTTGTATGCGGTTACATAACCTTCGAGCAATTCGCTGGTTATGTTATCTGTTTCATTGATAAACTTGGTTTTCATATTTATTGGATTTTTCAGGTTACTTTTCGTTTGGGTGTTATTGGGCACACAACATCAATTCGATGGCAATGCCTTCTTCTTCGATAAAGGCAATCGTCAATTCGTCAGACATGACAGTTTTGGGCCACAGAACCGGTTTACCCGCCATCTCGGCATCAATATCATCTACCACGTATGCGATGTGTGCCTGTTTTTTTATCAGATCGGGCATCGGAGAATCTGCCTCAAAGCGCAAAAACTCAATTTTGTTGGGACTGTTGCTGATGTCCGTTACATACAGTTTCAGGTCGGAAAGATAAGCTTCCCCCTCTTTTTGAATGTCGGTAGGAATACCGAAATGATTCAACGTTCTCATATTTTCTATAATTTAGCTTTGGGGTTAGTAAAACGCAATCCTGCTCCATCGTGGTAATTGGCAAACTCTTGTACAATGGCTCCTTGATCACAAGCCTTCAAGAAATGCCACGACCCGATTTTTCCCAAATGAATTACCTCGCCGACGTTCTGTATTACATAATTTTTGGATACGGTGGTAGGTAACTGCGATGCCGGGATGATCTGGTCGGCATCGGCCTTAGGCTCTCCCAATTCGGTAAAATTGTAGCAACTACCGTTACGGACCATCCAGCTCTCCATTTTGGCCGGGAAAGTGGTTTTTACATGAGAGTGTTCTGCTATCATCTGTCCGGGAAGCAGATAAATATCATGGGCAAAATATCCGTTTACAGAATCATTTATCCAAAAGATACCTCCCATACCGCAATTTTCAAAATCGCCCAAACCAAAATCGGTGTACCAAGCATCCTTTTCCAACAACGGGGTGATGGGATAGCCATAATACTCGAACATATCATAAAAGGCCTTCTTGGCCACTTCGGGTTGAAACACGCCGTCTTTGTAGAAATCGGCATTCGTGTACTTTTTCTTGTAAGGTTCTTTCTCTTTCATAACTGCTGTGTTTTGTGCATTTTCTGCATTATTGCAACAGCTTCCCATCAAAAGGGCAACTGTCAGCAACAAGACATTTTTTAATGCGGTTATTTTCATATCTGTATTTAATTAATCATTCGATAAGGCGATTCCTTCTATCTCTACCAACAATTCGGTTCGACAGATATCTGCCTCGATGTAAACTGCTGGAAGATCGGGATATCGCTGCGAAACAACGGCTTTACAATCTTCCCAATCTTCGACACGCTTAACATAGACCCGGCAACCTGTCATCCGGGCATCTCCCGGATGCTGAACGCCGGCCTGACGCTGCGAATCGTGGCTGATAAGATACTCGATATTTTCCAACGTAGCCAATGTCTGACGCCGAATATCGGCATCTACCAAACTCGCTTCCCCCCGAATAGCGGCCGTTCCAGAAATATAAATCAGTTTCCCCGACGGGGTAAACAACAACTTTGCCCGTTCAAATTTAGGGGTTGTTTTGGTTTTCAAACGACTATTCGTTTCACCCAATAACACCTGTTGCGAATAACTATGGGCTGCTATTTGCAACCGGTTATCCAATGCTACCGGAAGCTTCTCACCCTCTTTGGGGAGATAGGTTTGCAAAGATACCTGTATGCCTCCATAGCGGGTTCCGATACCCGTGGCCGAAGGATAGCCCTGCGGCCATTCCGCTTGTCCGTAAAACAGGGAACGGGCATCGTTAAATGCTTGATAGCGCTGCCCCTCTCCTTCAAATCCGGTAATCCGTTCCAAATAGTTCCATTGCCGTACGATGGTATTTACCGGCATCTGCTCTTGGTCCAGAATCCGTTGGATCCGAGAGAATATCTCTTCGGACTGTTTTTGTACCGGAGCGTTGGCATCCGTTCCCCAGACAGCACCCAGGAACAAAGAACGCCCTTCTTTTCCAGCCAATACAATGTAAGGGAAATTATTGTACTGTTTATATGCCAAGCAATCCTCTTTTTCTAAGGAAATTTCATGGACTTCAAGTACCATACCGCATCCGTCCAACGGTTTCTGCGCCACGTATGAAACAACCGGACTACGGTCGCCATATTTTCGTCTTACAACATCGTATATCTGAGCTCTCTGCAAACAGAAAGAATCGTTGTTATCAGGAGAACCGAAAAACACCATCCTGATAGGGAAGGCTTCCGACCGGTAGGCTGCAAGCAATCCGTTTGCCATTGCAATAAAATCGGTACTCTCCGCCACTCGAACATATTTTACTCGTATATTTCTCATACCTGTTGTTCCTCTTTACCTTTGCTCCAAACGCATCAAAGCGATTTTACGTATTCTGCCAACTCTTCCAACTCTTTTTTCGATATTTTCTTCTTTTCGAGCCCGTGTTTATGTACTTCGAGCATCTCTTCTATCGTAGCGGCACGTCCGTCGAACAAGTAAGGAGCTGTACGCCAAACCTCTATCAGTGTAGGGGTATCCCATCCCTTTTCAAATTCCACATCTTCGCCAATCCGGTGCATGGACATATCTGTATAATAGGGTCCTGAATGGCATTTATCGCAATCCATTTTTTCAAATACCTTACGGCCTCTCTCAGCTTTTTCGCTCAACTGTCCATTTTCCAGATAGGGACTGGGGACCGGTTTCAACGATTTCAAATATTCATCGACGCAACAGGCAAAATCTTCGGGTAGATCGGTAAACTGTATCAACTTGTAACCGGCACGTACAGCAGCTTCGGCATCAGCCCGGATACCGGAAATCATACAGGGAGGGGTTACGTGCGCATACAACATACTTTTGCAATTTTTCGGATTACCGATACCGTCGTTCATCAAATCCCAATTCATCCCGTCGGTCCGTGCATCTCCCGGATGACATCCGTTGCAGGATTGCCACCCTTGAAAGCAATGAACGGCATCGTTAAAATATTTTTCGCCATTATGTATGCGACTTTCTATCCGACCGGGTTGCATGGCTTTGATCGAGATGTTATTGTCTGCCAAGGATACAATATTCAGGGTATCGGAGAAATAGGTGGGGATAACAGCCTTTTGACCGCTAACGACAAATTCCCGAGGTCCGTTTCCAGTCAGCGAAACACGTTGGCGCAAACCGTTCATAAACATCAAATCGTACGAAAGTTTTGTCTTATCGGTGTATTGCTCAAATTTTTTCAAAAATGCAGGATAGTCAATCACACTGACTTCGTGCGTCCCCGAATGGGTTATCAGCAACTTTTCGGGAGTAGCGGCAATCCCCCAGATTCCGGCAGCCCCACGTTCGGGCTCGTCCAAAAGTACGGCTCCCAAATATTCAAGCGTAGAGGCATCTATCACGCTCATGGCACTGGTATTCATCCATCCTTGTTGTAACTGGCTGGTAGGGACCTGAAAACGTCCCAGATTGTGTGTTACAAAGATATATTTACCATCGCACGATGCGCAAATCCCCCTCAAAGCATTACTACCATTAAACAACTGGATATCTTTTATTTTCTTGAACGAGGCGATCTCTATGACGGAAACACACGCTGCCACCGTATCCAGATCGGCCCGTTGTTGCGGCAGAAAATTGGTTACGAACAGATACTTTCCGGTTTGGTCAAACGCAGCGCCACGAGGTTCTCTCAATACTGAAACCGTCCTCATTTTCTGAGGATCGGATAAATCGATCTCCGAGACAGTCCCCTGAAACCGATTCATAACATACAACTTATCACCGGCAGCATTGACAACCGGAGCATTGGCCCCCGACCCGGTTACAAGCGATTGTTCTATTTTTCCAGTCGATAAATCCAAAAAATGCACACTTCCCGGTTTATCGCCGAAAGTGGTAATAAATGCCTTACTGCCTTTCACGGCCACTCCGGTAGGCACATCGTCCAAGCCCCATTTTTTCGTTACCTCAAAATCAGGAGAATACAAGACAGCCTGTTTTAGACCCTTTTCCGTTACTATGAAATTCCCGTCATCGGTTTGGGCGATACCGGTAACATACAAAGGTGAAGTTTCTGCATCTTGTTGGGAGAGTGCGCCCGATGATACCATTGCCAGCAAAACAACGGAAACAAACCATCTCTTTATATGGCTATGTGTATTCATGATCGATTTATTTTAACGGTGTCAAACTTAATCTCTCGTATATCCCATTTCAAACGAAATCTCTTCTGCGGCCTGCATGATACATCCGGCATACATAATAATGGACTCTTCGGGTAACCGGTCTTTGGGGCCGGAAATCCATATACTGCCACACGGATAACCGTGATAATTCATAACCGGAGCACCAATACAAATTACTCCGCTCATCTCCTCTTCGTTATCAACTGCATACCCTTTTAAACGCACGTTGGCAAGCTCTTCCAAATAATCTTTTTCGTTTGTTATGGTATTGGCATTGTATATCTTATAATCCATTTTTGCCAGATAGGAATCTCTTATATTGGCCGGCAGATACGCCATGATAGCTTTCCCGGGGGCTGAACAATGCAAATCTATTACCTTTCCGGGAGAGAGGACAAAACAAAACGGATGCGTCCCCAAAGCCTGTTCTATAAACAATGCTTTCTCCGCTCCCAGCACGCCAAAACATACGGTCTCTTTCACTTTATCGCGTACCTGACGTAACCGGGGTAATACTACTTCCAACAAATTGTGTTCTTGTACGGCCCGAAAACCTACGGTCAACATTTTCCGAGACAGCCGATATTTTTTAGAGGTTTCATTGTAAAGCAAATAGCCCCGTCGTACCAATGTATTTAATATTCGATAGGCTGTTGTTTGAGAAATTTCCAATTCCACCTTTATCTCCTGCAAGGTCATACCGGCCCCTACAAATGAAAGCAATTCCAGCACGGCAATCCCTTTTTCCAGATTCGGCACTTTGTACGACTCTTCTACACTAATATCGACCTTTGTGTTTTCCATATTTGAAACAGGCTTTCATATATGGAAGCAAATATAGTCTCTTTTAAAAATATATAAGACATTATAAAGTTAATAAAGTATAATTTCTTCGTTTTTTACGCTAAGTAAAATAAAAACAGAATAACACCATTTTTTCCCCCGAAATGATCCAGCGAATTTTATTTCCTACTTCTTTTTATTATCTTTGATTTTTCATTGATATAAAGCTTTTTGAAGGAGAAAGTCAAGATACAATATTCAAAAACAACCATTCTTCTCCTTGCGATAATCATTTTCCATATATTCAACAGGAGAAACATATACGAAATACAACAATTCTCATGGATAAAATATTCGGACAACTCATTTCCGAGTCTCTCAACATAAGCGCGAAACAGGTTGAGAAGACTCTCCTTTTAATAGAGCAAGGCTGTACTATTCCCTTTATAAGCCGATACAGAAAAGAGGTTACTGGTGGATTAAACGAAGTGGAGATTGCAGCCATCTGTTCCCAAGCAGACAAACTGACAGAGATAGAGAAAAGAAAAAAAACGATTCTTTCTACCATCGAAGAATCGGGCAAGTTTAACGAGACATTAAAAACTCAAATCGAAAACTGCTGGAATCCGGCAGAATTGGAAGACATCTACCTACCCTACAAACCCAAACGTCGTACACGGGCCGAAATAGCCCGCCAACAAGGATTGGAACCGTTAGCAATCCGCATCTTCAAACAACAAGAAAACACGATTCCCTCCTCACAACTCACAGCCTACCTGAACGAAGCGATCCGCACCAACGAAGAGGCAATAAAAGGAGCTTGCGATATCATAGCCGAACAGATCAACGAAGATGTAAAAGCCCGGAACATCGTTCGGAATATCTTCGAACGCAGTGCCGTAATTACTTCCAAAGTCATAAAAGGAAAAGAGGTAGAGGGCGACAAATACCAAAACTATTTCGATTGGAGCGAGCCACTGAAACGATGTTCTTCGCATCGGTTATTGGCCATGCGGCGCGGAGAAAAGGAAGGTTTTTTAAGAGTATCCATCGAACCGGATGCCAATACCTGCATAGAAAGACTTCAACGAATTTATGTAAGAAACCGTTTTGAAACCGGAGGCTATGTATCAGAGGCTATCAAAGATGCCTATAACCGGCTGATGAAACCCTCGATAGAGACCGAATTCGGCCATCTGTCGAAAGAAAAAGCCGACCGGGAAGCAATCGGCGTATTTGCCGAAAATCTCCGGCAACTGCTAATGGCTCCCCCCTTGGGACAAAAACGGATATTAGGCATAGACCCCGGATACCGCACCGGGTGCAAAATAGTATGTTTAGACAATCTGGGAAGCCTGTTGCACAACGAAACGATCTTTCCTCACCCACCGCAGTCTGACAAAAAAGGCGCTGCCCGCAAGTTAACCCAGCTGGTAGAGATGTATAAAATAGAAGCCATCGCCATCGGTAACGGGACAGCCAGCCGCGAAACGGAGCAATTCGTTACCGGATTACGTTACGACCGTCCTTTGCAGGTGTTCGTCGTAAGTGAAAACGGAGCCTCGGTATATTCAGCATCGCAAACGGCCCGTGAAGAGTTCCCGCAATACGACGTTACCGTACGGGGTGCCGTTTCTATCGGCCGCCGGTTGATGGATCCGCTGGCCGAACTGGTAAAAATAGAGCCCAAAGCTATCGGCGTAGGACAATACCAACACGACGTATCCCAAAGCCTGCTTCAAAAATCACTCGACCAAACGGTAGAGAGCTGTGTAAACCTAGTCGGGGTGAACGTCAATACCGCCAGTAAATACCTGCTGACCTACATCTCCGGTCTCGGGCCTCAACTGGCCCAGAACATCATCGACTACCGAGAAAAATACGGGGCATTCAAAAATCGCCGGGAACTTCTCCATGTACCACGTATGGGGGCGAAAGCATTCGAGCAGTGTGCCGGATTCCTACGGATACCCGACTCGGACAATCCGCTGGACAACTCGGCAGTACATCCCGACTGTTATCCGGTAGTAGAACAGATGGCTCGCGACTTGGGGGTGTCCATCGAAACGTTGATACAAGACAAAGCCTTGAAAAAATCCCTGCAATTAGAAAAATATATCAACGACAACATCGGAATGCCCACCCTGACCGACATCATGAACGAGCTGGACAAACCGGGCAATGACCCGCGGAAAACAGCCAAAGTTTTCTCCTTCGACCCCCATATCAAAACCATCGACGACCTTACCGTAGGAATGGTACTACCGGGCATCGTTACCAACATTACCCAGTTCGGTTGTTTTGTGGATATAGGCATCAAAGAAAACGGTCTGGTACACATTTCGCAACTGGCAGACCGATTTGTCTCCGATCCCTCTGAGGTGGTCCATATACACGAACAGGTAAAGGTCAAGGTAATCGACATAGACATTCCTCGAAAACGCATACAACTTTCATTAAAAGAGGTAGATAAATGAACAACGCAATCATCGGACTGGCATCGAACCGCAACGAAGGAGAAAACATACTCCGTCAAACAATCGAGAAGCTGAGTCGGGATTTCCGCTCTGCCAAATTTTCAGATTGTTACCTAACCGACCCGGTAGGGAGCTGTTCCAAACGTATGTATTGGAATTGTACCGGAATCATCGAGACCGATCTTGAACAGGATACACTCAAAAACCTTTTCAAAACCATGGAAAGAGAAGCCGGCAGGATGCCCGACTCCAAACAGACAGGCGACATCCCACTGGATATAGATATCGTCGTCTGGAACAACTACGTCGTCCGTCCCCGCGACTGGGAACAACCCTATTTCCAAACAGGATTAAAACAGCTCAACCAATAAAAAAAGACCGGACGAGAGAATATTTCCTTCTCGCCCGATCTTTTTATTCGCTTATATACGTTTTCCAGAAACTATATTTTTTGAATTATTTCCATTCCTTTCAAAATGGCCTGCTCATTCATAGGAATCAATTTGTGGTGACGTTCAGGGAGTGATTTCTTCAACCCTTTCAATACGTTTTCGAGCGAAACCATCGGAACAATTTTCAACAAACCGCCCAATACAATCATATTGAACGCCTTACTGTTCTGCATCTCGTTGGCCATATCCATGGCATCTATGCGATACACCTGAATGTCTTTGCGAGAGGGGGCCTGATGTATGCCGTATCCGTCGTATATCAAAATACCTCCGGGTTTTACCTTGCTCTCAAATTTTTCGAGCGAAGGCTGATTCAATATAATAGCAATATCGAACGAATTCAACACCGGCGAACTGATTCTTTCGTCGCTCAGAATAACGGTAACATTGGCCGTTCCTCCTCGCTGTTCCGGTCCGTACGAAGGCATCCAACTTACTTCTTTATTTTCCATCAATCCGGA
>CASGEW010000086.1 GCA_949300615.1 uncultured Bacteroidales bacterium | reverse complement strand
ATACAAATCGTTTAAATTGGTTTTACAACATTTGTGGGCAAATATCCATACATATCTTTGTCCGCTGATGTTATAAAATCAATATCGTATTGGCCATGGTAAAAAAAAGATCAACCGGGAAGCGCTCCGATACCGGATACATAAAAAAGAAGGAGCAGATATTGCAACTCTGTTATAATCGATTGGAAGAATTGTTACCGGAATGTAACAACGAAGTAACACTGCTCAAATGCATCGAGATTTTAGAAAAACAAACCGAAAAACAAGAAAGCCCCGAAAAGTCTTCTTTCAGTATCATATCCGACACCCTGGAACGAATGGATGCCGTACAAAAAATTCTTTCCGACAAACAGCACATACAATAAAAGAGAGAGGTCGCTTCCTATATGGAAGCAACCTCTCTCTTTCAACAATTACCTCTATTTTATTATTTATCCAGGTTTCTTACCTTAATATCCTTAAACCACACATCATTACCGTGGTCCTGCAAGCTGATATAACCTGCTTCTTTCCCAACATCATGCATTTCTTGAACTCCTTTGAACTTACTGTCTTCCACCAATGCGTCCCAAGAGTCATCCATAAGCGTAAATTCCACCACTTTTTTACCATTCTGGTAATGGGTTACTTTACCGTCTTTCACCACAATCTTACCGGTATTCCACTGATCATACGGTTTTGAATTCTGGGGTACGGCAGGTTTCATATCATACAAAGAAGCCGAACGTCTGTTACCATCTTTCCCAAAATTGGCATCCGGGTGATTGGCATTGTCCAGAATCTGATATTCAGGAGCGGTACAGAAAAAGGCAACATTCGGTATAATACGACCTAAATAAAATACACCACTGTTTGCACCTTTCGATACTTTCCAAGAAAAAGAGAGTTCAAAATTTTTGTATTTACGTGTAAAATAGATATCACCTCCATCCCGGCGTTTAGCATCCGAAGCTGCATTCACCTTAATCGATTCATCCTCAATGGTCCACACTTCCGGAATATCCGACCGGTTAAATCCCGACCATCCGTTAAACGTCTTTCCGTCAAAAATCAATTCCCAACCGGCACGTTTTTCTTTTTTTGTCAACTTGTTGCTTTCAGGGGCTTTGGCAAAACCACTCACAGCCACCATAGCAGCCACGCACAATAAACTTACTTTTTTCATTACTCTATCTATTTTTAAATTAATGGTCATTCGTGTTTTCATAGTGCAAGCATCTGCCGTATCATCCTCTCCAACATACCGATGCAGCGCAATTACATCCATGCAAACTTACATTATTTTCTTTACGGAATCAAACTTTTTGAAACAAAAAGAGAGATTCATCGTCGTTTTTTCTGTCGTTCTTTTCTACAAAAAGATTATTTTTGGACAACGAAAACAAAACGAACATGGGTATAAACAAAGTCATCATCGTGGGGAATGTAGGGCAGGACCCCGACATACGTTATGTTGAAAGTAACGTTTGTGTGGCCAATTTTACGGTAGCCACCACCGAAAAGGGATATACTTCGACCACCGGGATAAAAATACCCGACCGAACGGAGTGGCACAATGTCGTGGCATGGCGATCAACGGCCGAGTATATCGAAAAATATGTCAAAAAAGGAGATTTGGTGTATATCGAAGGCAAACTGCGTACCCGTACCTGGAACGATAAATCAGGGATACAACGGTACATTACCGAAATATACGTCGATACACTCCTGTTGCTGAGTAGCAAAAAGAATTCCTAACAAAGCTCCTGGATAGGCTCTTTCAACTATAAACAAGAGCAGCAACAAATATTCGATTTTCCAATTTGTCTAATTCAATATTTGTCTGTAACTTTGCAAAAGATACGGAGTTATCCGTCCAGGCGGACTATTTGCCAAAAGCAAAGTCCCTCTCAGCAGGGAAGGCCGCAGAAGTTTAACTAATATTTATATACTTGGATACCGATTATTTCCCATCACTTTTTCATTCGATAGAGATCTACCCACTTACCCCAGGAGCGATTGTCGCATTATCGGTCGCATGTATTCTTTTAGGGTTCTCCTATTTCATCTCCTGTTCCGAAATCGCCTTTCTCTCGTTGACAGCCCCAAATCATGACAAAACAGAGACGGAAGAGAGTTCATCCGAAGCCACCATCCACACCTTACAGGAAAAATCCGATTACCTATTGGCAAGCCTACTCATTTGCCACAATTTTATCTATGTAGCGGTCATCATCTTGTGCAATTATGCCATATCTACCGTCCTTTCATTTACACAGGTGCCCATCGTGGGAATCATTCTACAAACCATCGCATTGAGTTTTCTATTGCTGCTGTTCGGCGAAATCATACCCAAAGTATATGTTCGCCGAAATCCCTCATCGGCAGTACAGCGCAATGCCGCCATTTTGAATCTCCTTATCCATATTTGTTATCCGTTATCGAAGATATTGGTAAAAACCTCGCAAACAGTCAATAAAAAGATTATGCGCCACCATCCATCGAACATCTCCATGGACGAACTTTCCGAGGCGTTGGCAATAACCGAGGTAACCGAATCGGACGAAAAAAAGATGTTGCAAGACATCATCAAATTCGGTGAAAAAACCGTAGAGAAGATTATGACCTCCCGCATAGACATCACCGCTATCGACATACACCTGAATTTCAAAGAACTCATCCAACAAATTATCGAAACCGGGTATTCCCGTATCCCCGTTTTCGAAGATTCGAGAGACTCGATCAAAGGCGTCATATACGTCAAAGACCTCTTGGCCCACATCGACGAAAAAGAGGATTTTAAATGGCAAACCCTTCTTCGGCCCGCCTATTTCGTTCCGGAAACCAAACGCATCGACGACCTGCTCGAAGAGTTTCGGAACAAAAAGATACACATGGCCATCGTTGTCGATGAATTCGGAGGCACCTCCGGCATCGTAACCTTAGAAGACATCCTCGAAGAGATCGTAGGAGAAATCAGCGACGAGTACGATGAAGAAGAGCGCCAATTCGTCCGTATAGACAAAAACACCTACATCTTCGAAGGGAAAACATTACTCAACGACTTTTACAAAATAACCGGTACCGACGAAGCAGAATTTGAAAAAGTCTCCGGCGAAGCAGAGACATTGGCCGGACTGATTCTCGAACTCAAAGAGAACTTTCCTGTGGCAAAAGAAAAGATTATTTTCAACCGCTTCACCTTCACCATATTAGAGATCGACAAACGCCGAATCATCAAGGTAAAAGTATTCATCCGCCCTACCAAAGCCGAAACCGATTAACCATGCCGCTAACCGATAGCCTCCATACCTCAGACGGCATAACCATATACTTGTGGAATCCTACCGAAACCGTCCAAGAGCTGTTGCAACAATTAGACAACACCTCTTTCCTGTCCGGTTCAGAAGCTCCCGATATACACCGACTGCCGGCCAAAAGAGCTTGCGAAATCCTGACCATCCGCGTCCTGATACAACAAATCTTCGGAGACTCTTCTCTTCTCGCATATCACCCCAACGGAGCTCCCTACCTACAACATTTCAACGGCCATATCTCCATATCCCATACCCGGTCGTGTGTAGCATTGGGCATACACCCCTCTCAAAAAATAGGTATTGATGTAGAGAACAAAACCGAAAAAATCTGCCGGATACAAAAAAAATTCATCAACACGGACGAAGCCGAACAGCTCTCTCCACAAGACCCCGTAACCGGAATCACGTTTCTCTGGTCGGCCAAAGAATCCCTGTACAAAGCCCTACAATCCACCGGCGTCGATTTTCGGGCGCACCTGCACGTCACCCCCATCAATCCTGCTGTTACCGCTGCAAGTGTACCGGCATACCAGACACGTACAACCCCTCCTGTCCATTATAAAATACACTACCGCCTTTATCCCGATTTCATCTTGACGGCCGCCATTGCAGAAACACCCCCGGGAATTGGTATCTCCCGATAATCAAAATTACAGGCCAATAGCCCCATAGAACTTTATTACGATAACTTGTTCCGTCTTTCCAGGAATAGATGTTTCCGCATAATTTGGTAAAATTCTTTGTTATATTTATCGGTCATGTAAAAAATTCCAATATCTTTGTTTTCAAAGATTATAGCAAGAGGGATGCTTTTACTTTAATTTAATACCTCTATCACTTTATTTTTAGCATAAACATCCCTTAGCAAAACAAGAATACTGTTTTTAAAGCAAATTAAACTATTTAGATATGTTAACAATCTTTTCCCCGACCGTCCTACTTCTGTTGACTATCCCATTGTGGTACTGTAAAAAAGTAAGCAACGAAGCATTAAATATCATCGCCTATTGCTGTTTGTTTATTCCTACACTGTTATTGTTATTGTTTCTGATATTGAAAGAACCGATTGAAGAACTTGAACTTGAATATGTAGGAGTTATTTTATCGTTGTCTCTACTCATGTTATTAGCAAACACCTGGCAGTTTTTTATATATCGCAAAAAATTACGCAACAACCGGTGCCCTTTATGTCGCAAACTATCACGAAATATGACCAAACGGACAGAAGATGAATATGCGAATACCCGGACTAAAATTTATCAAAACGGACGGTTTATGCAACGTTCACCTGTTTTGAAACCTTCTACAACTTATAACTCATGGTGTCCTCAATGCAAAGAAACGTTCAGCTGTACAGACCCAAAAACTGGACAGCTGGATATTGAAGAAAAAAGGGGCAAATAATCATTGCTTCTGTTCGTATCTCCATTTCAGGACAACCAGGTATTAGGCAAAACGGGATTCTCTATATTGGTGTCAGTTTTAGCTATTCGCCCCAAATTTTTCTATTTCCTATATTTCCCTATTGTTTGTTGAGGCAAATCATATAAATTGACAAAAGCTTAACCCCCAAAAGAGAGACCAGCAAACAAGAAAGCAACGCATATTATCTTTACTACTGGCAACATTTTTTACTGTATCTATCTCTGAACCTGATAACATTCGATATAACCTTGCATGTAGGTTTAAACTTGGGTGCTTTTTACCCAAAAACTTTCGTATATTTGTATTCTCAATTTTAACCCGAATAAAAAAAACAATGATGGAAACTATCAAACCCGGCAAATTTGTCGAAGTCGCATACGATCTGTTTGTAGGAGAAGAGGGCAAACAAGAGCTGATGGAAAAAGCCACAGCCAAAGAACCCCTCCGTTTCGTTTTCGGATTAGGGCAGATGCTCGAATCGTTTGAAAAACAGTTGGCAACGTTACAACCCGGCGATACGTTCGACTTTACCATCCCTTCGCAAGATGCCTACGGCGAATATGACGACGATCACGTCATAGAATTACCCAAAAGCACCTTCCTGGTAAATGGGAAATTTGACACCGAAATGATCTACCCGGGCAATGTCATCCCGATGATGGATTCCAACGGAAACCGGTTAAACGGCTCCGTTGTAGAAATAAAAGACGAAATTGTCGTCATGGACTTCAACCATCCGTTGGCCGGCGAAGACCTGCACTTCGTAGGCTCCGTACTGTTGGTGCGCGACGCCACTCCCGAAGAGATCACCCCGCACAGTTGCGGCGGATGCGGTGGTGGGTGCAACTGCGGAGAAGACCACGACTGCGGAAGCGGATGCGGCGGCGGATGCAGCTGTTAATCTCGTTACCAAGAAATTAAAAGCCGTCTGAAACAAAATCTTCGACGATTCTGTTTTTGTACGGCTTTCTCTTTCCCCTCAGACACAATAATCCGTTAACAACCAATCGCTATGAAGAGAAACACACTTTTATTCTTAATTCTTTTGTTGGTATTACCTCTGAATGCCCTCTCGCAACAACCGTTGCTTCTCTGGTACGACCAACCCGCCCAATCGTGGAACGAAGCCTTGCCCATCGGCAATGGCCGGCTGGGAGCCATGATTTTCGGAAATCCCCAAAAAGAACGCATCCAATTAAACGAAGAATCCCTGTGGGCCGGCAGCCCCCTGAACAACAACAATCCCGAAGCATTAAAAAATCTTCCCGAAATTCGCCGGCTCATCCTGAACGACAGTTTGACCGAAGCCGTACAATTAGCCAACAAGACTTTACTGGGAACGCCGCCCCGCATACGGTCATACCAAACCCTCGGCGATTTATACATCGAATACCCCTCCGGCACACCCGTGAGCCGCTACAAAAGAGAACTCGACATCCGCACAGGAATTTGCCGCACCTCGTGGGAGGCCAACCAAACACAATACCTCCAAACCGTATTTGCCTCTGCACCGGACAATATCATCATCATCCGCCTGCAAGCAAAAGGGCACGACAAGCTAAACCTATCCGTATCGCTCACCCGGCAACAGGATGCCCAAGTTACGGCGTCAGGTAATACCCTCTTTATGACCGGACAAATCATAGATCAAGACAACCCCGAACAAGGCCCCGGAGGGAAACATATGCGTTTCGCCTCAGAAGCCCGAATCTTGCAGAAAGGAGGAGAAATAACCGCACAAAACGGACAACTCACCCTCAAAGACGCCCGCGAGGCCACCATCATCCTGACCGCAGCAACCGACTACAACATCCACCTGTTGAACTTCGACACCACCATCCAGCCAGCCGAAAAGTGTCGAACAATACTGAATACCGCCGAGAAATATTCCATCAAACAATTGACCCAAAGACACCTAAAAGAACACACCGCCCTATTCAACCGGGTAGAGCTCGATTTAGGAGAAATACCCGGGAAATCCGAACTACCCACAGACCAACGCCTACAAGCCATCCGGGACGGAGGCGAAGACCCCGGTTTGATAAGCCTCTATTTTCAATACGGACGTTACCTGCTGATGAGCAGTTCCCGTTATCCGGGCATACTCCCGGCCAACCTGCAAGGAATCTGGAACGAATTCTTCGATGCCCCTTGGAGCTCCGATTTTCACACAAACATCAACCTGCAAATGAACTATTGGCCTGCCGAGGTCTGCAACCTGAGCGAAACAGTAGAACCGTTGACCCGTTTCATGCAGCAGCTCCAAAAACCAGCCGCAGAAACAGCCCGGCAAATGTATGGCGCCCGCGGATGGACACTGCACCATTTAACCGACGTATTCGGCCGTACCGGTGTCATGGACGGCGTAGAGTGGGGAATGTTTCCC
Source organism: uncultured Bacteroidales bacterium (assembly GCA_949300615.1). Taxonomy (GTDB): domain Bacteria; phylum Bacteroidota; class Bacteroidia; order Bacteroidales; family CHK158-818; genus Gallibacteroides. Next base: position 2,188 of record CASGEW010000086.1, on the reverse strand, counting down.
ATGGGAGGCCCCTGGATGACCCTTCCCATATACGAGCATTACCTCTTCACCGGCGACAAAGAGTTTCTGAAAAACGAATGTTATCCACTTATGAAGGGTTCCGCACAATTCGTCCTCGACTACCTTGTCAAAGACCCATTGGGCCGATGGGTAACCGTACCCTCCAACTCCCCCGAAAACCAATTCATCCACCCCTCGGGCAAAAGATTTAAAATGACCTACGCCGCCACCATGGACATAGAGGTCATCACCGAACTTTTCAACAACTGCATAGACGCCGCCGCCACCTTACAGACCGACCAAGCCTTTGCCGACACGTTAAGAGACGTATTGGACAATCTTCCACCCATACAAATATCGGCTCGAACAGGCGGCATACAAGAGTGGATCAAAGATTACGAAGAAGACGAACCGGGACACCGGCACATGTCGCATCTATTCGGTCTTCACCCCGGCAACCAAATCACCGAGGCAACCCCCCGTCTTTTTGAAGCAGCCAAAAAAACACTCGAACGCCGCTTGTCCCAAGGAGGCGGGCACACCGGATGGAGCCGGGCATGGATCATCAACTTCTACGCCCGTTTAGGCGAAGCCGAAGAGGCCTATAACCATACCAAAGCCTTGCTATCGAAATCCACGCTCAACAACCTGTTCGACAACCATCCCCCCTTCCAGATAGACGGGAACTTCGGAGGGACAGCCGGTATCGCCGAAATGCTTATCCAGAGTACCGACGAGCAGATCATCCTGTTGCCGGCACTTCCAGCTGCATGGAAAACAGGAGAATATAAAGGTTTGCGAGCCCGAGGCGGATACGAAACGGATGTAACCTGGGAAAATGGGCACATCACCCAAGCCCGTATAAAATCCCTGAACGGGAATACCTGCCGAATCAAATATTCACAACCATTCCGCATTGGGAAGAAGATTGCCCAGAAAGCCGGGAAATATTACGAAGTAGAATTAAAAACCTCCGCCGGCAAGACCTACCGGTTACAACCCGTGAAGAATTAATTATCAATAACATTCAACAAAACAAATCACAAAGGGGCTATCCTGTTGAATAGGGCAGCCCCTTTGCCACAATCCCCCCGACTATTACCACCAACAACTGTTCCGGGTAATAGGCATCAAACGCCTGTGCAGGCAGCTCTTTATCTCCTCTACCACCGAATCGCACAGTTGCAAGAAATTCGTGGCCAGCTCCCGGTTACGCCCCATAAACCACAACGACAACACATAATATACCAACAACTGCTTCACCAGATGAGACAAACTCTCCAACACCCCGGCAGGGATCGCATCCGGTATCATCAACGAAAAATCAATATGACTACCTACCGTAAGGCACCCACCTCCTTCCTTCATAAATCCCGACAAACGGTTAAACACCGACGAATAGGCATCCGATAACAACCGGGCCAACAACATCGCCTCGTCCTCTCCCAACACCAACGCATCAGCATCGACATCCGGATAACCCTTTACCGCATACGAAGATTGCAAATACACCTCATGAGCCAAATCCTCCCACGAATAGTGGAGATGGCATAAACTTTTCCGAATCTTTTTCATGTCATACACCTTTTTTATTTGTAAAACTTCTTCAATACATACACCCCTATTGCTACAACAGGCAACAAAACAATCCACCACCAGAAGGCCCCGTCCTTACGTCGTTCCGACTCCTCCTGCCGTTCCACCAGCTTCTGATCATTAACAGACAATTCCACCTCCTGATGCCGAACCCTCTCCCGATCCTCCTGTCCTACCGTCGTCGATTCCCTGTTCCGGTATCCTTTCACATAGAGCGTACTCCGTATCCGCCTTTCATTATCTGTCGAAAAAACCGATGAAGTATCGTACTCAACCTTAACAGCCTCCCAAGCAGAGCAATCCGACACCATTACTTGCCAATCGTTCCGGAAAGAACTATAAACCGAGTCCGTTCTCTCTTCCGTAACCGCCCGTTCAGAAACCAACTTTGCCGCCTCACGCCTTTTGACACTCCCACAAGCAGCGCAAAACAGAAGAAGCAACAGTAAAATCACATACCGAAACAACAACCTCCCCAACCAGACAGAAACACCGCCCAGCATAAAAGCAATCCCATGATAATAAGCTTGCGCAAGCGAAAAAAAGGAGATAACCAACAGACCCGCAACGACAAACAATACAAAGAGTCCAT
>CASGEW010000085.1 GCA_949300615.1 uncultured Bacteroidales bacterium | reverse complement strand
GCTCCCGAACACCTGATTATTGAAGCCGCTGATTATGAAACACTGGCGGGTAAGGTTGTCAATGCCGGTTCGGTCTTTATGGGAGACTATACACCCGAGAGTGCGGGCGATTATGCATCGGGTACCAACCATACCTTGCCTACAAGCGGGTATGCCAAGGCATACAATGGGGTAAATCTCGACAGTTTCGTGCGTAAAATCACTTTTCAGGAGATTGCGCCGCAAGGTATCCGGAACATTGGTCCGGCCATTGAGGTGATGGCGGCCAACGAACAGCTGGATGCACACAAAAATGCCGTAGCGCTTCGTCTCGACAGCCTTAAATAATGAAAATGTCATGGATTTACAAGCATGGGTGCGACCCAATATATGGAATTTGAAACCCTATTCGTCGGCACGGAGCGAGTTCAAGGGAGAGGCTTCCGTCTTTCTGGATGCCAACGAAAACCCCTATAATGCCCCCTACAACCGTTATCCCGATCCGTTGCAGTGGGCCGTAAAAAAGAAAATTGCCGCGTTTAAAGGTGTGCCGGCAGAACAGATTTTTTTGGGGGTGGGTAGCGACGAACCGATCGATTTGATATACCGGGTCTTTTGCGAGCCCGGGGTAGATAACGTCGTGGCCATCGACCCCTCTTACGGGATGTATCAGGTTTGCGCCGACATCAACAACGTCGCCTATAAAAAGGTGCAGCTTGACAGCGATTTTCACGTAGATGCCGCTGCCGTGTTGGGTGCAGTGGATGCCCGTACCAAGGCCATCTTTCTGTGTTCGCCCAACAACCCTACCGGCAATAGCCTGGATCGCGCATCTGTCGAAAAGATATTGAATACGTTTGCCGGCATTGTGGTAGTGGACGAAGCCTATATCGACTTTTCGTCCCAACCCTCTTTCCTGAAATCGTTGCACCGGTATCCCAATTTGATTGTCCTGCAAACCTTCTCCAAGGCGTGGGGCAGTGCCGGCGTTCGTCTGGGGATGGCCTTTGCCGATAGCCGGATCATAGAGATATTCAACAAAGTAAAATATCCGTACAACATCAACCGGCTGACGCAGGAGTATGCCTTGTCGATGTTGGAAAAGGCCGATCAGGTCAAAGCGTGGGTAGCGGTACTGTTGCAGGAACGTCCCTTGCTGGCTGCCGCCCTGGAACGTTTGCCGGTGGTGAAAAAGGTTTATCCGAGCGATGCCAATTTCCTGTTGGTTCGGGTAGAGGATGCCTCGGCCGCTTACCGCTATCTGGTAGAGAAGGGCATCATCGTCCGCAATCGCGATAACATTACCTTGTGTATGGGATGTTTGCGCATTACCATAGGCACGCCCGAAGAGAACCGGCAGCTGGTTGAAGCGATGAAAAATTTGAAAACGAAATGAAAACAAAAAAGAGAGCCCTCTTTATCGACCGCGACGGAACGCTCGTGGTAGAGCCTCCCGTCGATTTCCAGTTGGACAGTCTGGAAAAGCTCGAATTTGTACCCGGGGTTTTCCGCAACCTTTATTTTATCCGGGAGAAACTCGATTTTGAGTTGGTAATCGTTACCAACCAGGATGGTTTAGGAACCTCCTCTTTCCCCGAAGAGACCTTCTGGCCGACGCATAACAAGATGTTGCAGGCCTTCCGGAACGAAGGCGTAACATTCGACGATATTTTGATAGACCGCTCTTTCCCCGAAGAGAACCTGCCTACCCGCAAACCCGGTATCGGGATGTTCGGCAAGTATCTGGGCGGAGAGTACGACCTGGCGGCCTCGTATGTCATAGGCGACCGGCTTACCGATGTACAACTGGCCAAGAACCTCGGATGCAAGGCCATCTGGATGCAACCGCAGGAGTGCGAGGAACAGTTGTCGATGGACGAAAATTTGCGGGAGAGTTGTGTTTTGGTATCGGACGACTGGAACAGAATCAGCGAATACCTTTTTGCCGGAGAGCGCTCTGCCGAGGTGGTACGTACTACCTCCGAAACCGATATTCGTATCCATCTTCGTTTGGATGGGACGGGCCGTTGCGATATCTCCACCGGACTGGGTTTCTTCGACCATATGTTGGAACAGATCGGCCGTCATTCAGGCATTGATCTGACCATACGCACCCGGGGCGATTTGCACGTGGATGAACACCATACCATCGAGGATACCGCCATTGCCTTGGGCGAAGCGCTCAACCGGGCCTTGGGCGACAAGCGAGGGATAGAACGGTACGGTTTCTGCCTGCCCATGGACGATTGTCTCTGCCAGGTGGCGCTGGATTTTGGCGGACGGGCGTGGCTGGTGTGGGACGTTTCGTTTAAACGGGAAAAGATCGGGGATGTCCCTACCGAAATGTTCCTCCATTTCTTTAAGTCTTTGAGCGATGCTGCCCGGATGAACCTGAATATAAAGGCCGAAGGCGAAAACGAACACCATAAAATAGAGGGCGTTTTCAAGGCATTTGCCCGTTCTGTTAAGATGGCTATTCGCCGCGACATCTACAAATACGAGCTTCCCAGCACAAAAGGTGCTATATTTTAGTATTTTGTGTATTTTTTTTAGAGGAATAAATAGATGAATACAATTAATTCTTTACTTTTGCACTATTAAAAAGGTGTAATCCTTTTTAGGAAAAGGGAGAATAAACTGTGTTAAATTAATAAGAATGTTATGAAAAAAAATCTGTTAATGGTACTTTCCGTTGCGTTTTTGTTAGGAATGGGAGCTTGTAAGCCCAAACAAAGCGCATACAAAGCTGCTTATGAAAAAGCCCAGGAAAAAGAGATTGTTGAAGAGGTGGCTGAACCGGCTCCGGCAAAACCCGCACCCGCCCGTCCGGTAGAGAGAGCTTCCAATGCCAAAGTAACGAGCGAAAGAGTTACTGCCGTATCCGGAACTTTGAAAGCGTACAACGTAGTAGTGGGCAGCTTTACCATGAAAACCAATGCGCTCGGTTTGAAAGAAAAGTTGCAAGAAGCCGGTTATGAAGCCGTAGTAGCACAAAATGCAAAAGGAATGTATCGCGTAATTGCTGCCAGTTACGACGACAGAGCATCTGCCGAAGAGATGCGCGACAGTTTGCGCTCCGAGTTCCCGGATGCTTGGTTGCTGTTGAACCAGTAACTCCATCGAAAATGGATATATACGCCCGTCTGTATCACAGACGGGCGTCTTTTTTTATGGGAGTGGCTCAAACAAACGCAGGCGACTGTTTGTTTAAGGTTTGGAGAAAAGAGAATTTCTCCCCGAAAATAAACCTGTAAACCGATTTGTATATGAATTCTCAAAAGATACGCCTTGTTGTTTGGTCCGGTTTTTTGTCCACATTGGTTTTGATGGTTGTCATGGGCCTTGAAAACATGACAGAAATGTTTCAGATGGAGCCGGTCTTTTTCATGGTCGATTTGGCAGAACGCTCCATCGTCTTGTGGATGCTCGTTTATTTTGTCTTGGGATGGTTGTGGAGTGCCGCCTACCTGTTTTTCTTCAACCGCTTCCTTGCTTTTGAAAAAATCCCTTGGCTCAGAGGGGCTATCTATGGAATTTTGGTGGGTATGATTACCTACATCGGCATCTCCATGACAGGAGACGGGATGGGGTTGGGCAGTATCAATACCCAGATCATAGGGACGCTGCTGGCCTATACGGCATTTGGTATTGTATTGGGAACAATCGTGGGGATGTATGAAAAGAAAAAGAGATAGAACTCTGTTTAAGAGCAAACTGATGAGGTGTGTCAGATTTTTCGATCGACACACCTTTTTTGTTTTTCAAGAGTATGCGGGGTGTTTCCTTTGTCGCTTTTTGATAAGCGAAATTTATTTGACGCTATGACCTTAGTACGTCGTTGAGCAGGATGGGATAGATGAAATAAAAAAGGGAATAACCGTTTTGCTTTCAGGAAATTGTTTTTTATATTTGTTAAAAGCATATTTATCATGCAAAAGAGGAGGAATAGATCATGAAAAGACGATATGTAATAGGATGGTTGGCTCTGTTTTTTTGTTGTGCTTGGAGCATACGGGAGTCTATGGCACAAACCGTGTCGAAAGCGGGAGTCCGGCTGTTGCAGGTAGAACAATCCGCTTTCCCCCGTACCGAGATACAGGTGGGCGACAGTTTGTTGCAAATCGGGTTAGAGACCCGAAATGCTCCACTTCTGATAGAGGGGATGTGGAAAAAACAACAGGGATTGTTGGCCATCTCCCCGGATAGCGTGCTCCCCGTCATCACGCAAATTGATTCGCTTGTCAAACGATGCGAGGAGCCGGTAGCGCAAAGTATGTTGTATCTGATGCAGGCCAAAATCTATACTGCACAGGCGACAAGTCAACTTCGCTATGCCTTTGATGAAACGACACAAAACAATCTTCTGCTGGGTATAAGCAACGAAGAGCTGCTTAAAAAGACCGTAACGCTTCTCTGGAAAGCGCTCGAACCTGCCCGGCAGTTGCAACAGACCGACGTCCTGCTGTATAAAGCGGTGCTCACCGAAGGAGCAGCCTCCCGACAGCTACGTCCTACGATGTACGATTTTGTGGCGCATCAGGTGATCGACCTGTTGCAGAACTTGCAGGATTATATGGCTCTGTATGTGGATCAAACGCCGGTGAAAGAGACTTACCTGCTTTGCCCGGTTCAGGATTTTCTGCAAATAACGTTCGATGACTCCCCCTATCAGGTTGTCCCCGGCATATTCCGGATATACCAGGATTTGTTGCGGTTCAGGGAAACAGAGCCGCTTTCGTCCCCGTTCCTGATCGATGACCTGGAACGTGTCGAGGTGGCTGTCCGTTACATGAACAATTCCTATTACAGCGAGGAACTGAACAACCGTTATGTGGATTTTCTGTTCGGGATGCTCGATACCTACGGCGATAATGGCTATTCGGCAGAGATTGTCCGGAAGATATATGCCCGGGTCGAATCGGCAGATCGGTATGAATGGGTCAATCGGTTGTACGAATGGTGCCGCGCGGCCTTGGCCCGCTTCGGCGACGAGAACGAGCAGGCAAAGGTGTTTGGCGAGGTGTGTCAGGCCCTCACCACCCCCAGGCTGCTGCTGGACACAAACCTGAAAGGCGTCTTCTATCCGAAAGAAAAACAGACCTTGAAATACCGATATGCCAACATAAAGGATTTGCATATCCTCGTTTCGCGGATAGAGACATCCGCCGAGACATACTATCAGGCAGAGTGGGACAAGCTCGATTCATTCCCTACCCAGAAAGTGTATGAAAAGAGTATGCATTTAAGCGATACCCTGACGATGGTTTCCAAACCGATGGAGCTTACCTTACCGGGATTGGAGTGTGGTTTGTATAGCATCGAACTGTTGCCCGATACGGTACAATCCCAGAAACGGAAGTATGTGGTAAGCGTTTCGGCCCTGCTGGCCCAAACGTTGAAATACTCCGATACCGATGCCCAGATCATTGTTACCGACGGCCGTTCCGGAAAGCCCAGGAGCGGAGTGGCCGTAACCCTTTATGCGAGGAAGTATCCCATGCAACCGACCAGGACACTCTATACCGACCAGGATGGTATCGTGAATGTTTCCCAGCAGGACAGTGTAGGGGCCTATTTTATCCACGAGAAGAAAGACGACGCTTATCCCAGGATGAATGTGCCCTTCTTTTATCCGAGGAGTTCGGACAGTTATCCCTATTGGGTAGAGTTGGATACGGACCGGGGGGTGTATCGTCCCGGTCAAACCGTACAGTTCTTTGGCGTAGCCTTTCTACCGGAAATGAAAGTGTCCGGACAGAAAGCCCAGGTGGTAACGAATACGCGGGTGGAGGTGTCGTTGACGAAAAATTCCAAACCGATAGAGACCCAAGAGTTTGTAACCGATGAGTTCGGAACGTTTTACGGCGAGTTTGTGTTACCCCCCGATGCCGACGGCCGGTATGAGATACGCACTCCTTACAACGGTATTGCCGATTTTCAGGTGGCCCAGTACAAACGACCCACGTTCCAGATCACGGTCGATCCCGTTAAATCGGCCTATTCGTTCGGAGTCCCGGTTACATTGACCGGAAAGGTTTCCACCTATTCGGGTGTCTCCTTATCCGGAGCAAAGGTGAATTACCGCATTGTGCGTGCCTATAATTATTTTAAGACCAGCTATATGTGGCGGGATAAACAGGTAGAGCAGGGAGAGCTGACTACCGATGACGAAGGAAATTTCTCGCTCCGGTTTATCCCCGAAAAAGAGGCCGGGTCAAAAGACCCCTCTTTGGCAGAACGGTATCAAATTATCTTTACCGTTACCTCTCAGGCAGGAGAGACACAACAAGAGCTTACCACCCTGCTGGTGGGAGAGTCGCCCTTGAAGTTGAACATTTATACGGAGTCGTATGAAAAAACATTTAAAGAGAGGATTTTCCAGACCTTCTCTCCGAATGTCGGGAAAGAGGACTCTATCTATGTCAAGTTTTCAGCCGTCAATATGATGAACGAGCCGCAGACGGTTCCGTGCAAGGTAACCCTCTTCTCGTTGAAAGATGACAGAGACCCCTCTTCACGCGATCCGTTGGATAGTTTGAAAGTAGATAAGCAGCTTTTTGAACGGCTCGTATCATCCGGCGATTCCATCCCCGTGTCCGAGTGGCGAAACCTACCCTCGGGCGCTTATCGGTTGAGAGTTGAAACGGAGGGAGCTCAGAAGGCCATGAAAGAGCAGAGTTTCGTATTGTATTCGCTCGAAGACCGACGGCCACCCGTTAAGAACCTCTTCTGGTTACCAAAAACCGATTATGTTTGTAACGAGGGCGAAAAGGCTTCGGTATTATTCGGCTCGTCAGAAAAAGAGGTGTATGTTTTGGCCGAGCTCTTCGATGACGACCGGTTGCTCTCCTGCCGCTGGATCAAAATAGGGAAAGAGAATTACCGGTACGAATTTCCATATCTTCGAGAGTATGGAAACTCGTTGACGCTCAGTCTGACATACGCCCGAAACGGAGAGTCCTACAACCGGCAGGTCTGGATTGACAGGCAGATGCCCAGCCGGCAATTAAGCATCAAGAGCGTAACATTCCGGGATCATCTGGTGCCCGGAACCGATGAGAAGTGGAGCTTCTCTGTTGCCGATGGAACCGGCAAACCGGTAATGGCCCGCTTTGTTGCCGGGATGTACGATGCCTCGCTCAACGAGATATATCCCAATATTTGGCATATGCTTTTCCAGAAGTTCGAGAACAGAAAATACATACAGTTTGAATTCCTCCATACATCCTACCGGGATTTATCCAATTATGGTTATATAGGCGTAAGTTTTCCGCCGTTGAGGTTCGACAATTTTGCCTATCCGCAGGGTATGCTGGTAAGAGGGAGCCGGATGGTAACCTTTGCAAAAGCGAAATCCGAGGCCCAGTCTGCAAATGGTGTTCAGGACATGGCGGCCGATGCCGCACCGATGAGCCTCAATGTAGTGGCTACCGTAGCCGAGGAAGCCGAGGTTGAGGCCGGTATGGCAGAGATCGATTATCGAAACAATTTTAACGAGACCGCCTTCTTCTATCCCGCTTTGCAGAGTAACGAGGCTGGCGATGTTTCGTTTACGTTCCGTGTCCCCGATTCCAATACCCGGTGGTTGTTCCAGGCCTTTGCCTATACGAAAGATTTGCAGAATGGCCAAATCGATCGGGAGGTAGTGTCGTCCAAACCGTTGATGGTAGCTTCCAATATCCCCCGGTTTGTACGTCAAGGCGACGATGTCTCTGTTTCGGCCGTGGTACAAAACCATTCAGACCAACCCGATTTGGGCGAACTTCTGTTTGAACTCTTCAATCCGTATAACGATTCGGTACTGGTGAGCCGTCGTAGTAGCTTCTCGTTGGATGCGCAGGCAACCGAGGCCCGGGATTTCACCTTTACCGTATCCGAAGAATATCCCGTCCTGGGCATCCGTATCCGGGCCGAGGGCAGGACCCACTCCGACGGTGAGCAACACGCGATGGCCGTATTGCCCTCACGCAGCATGGTTACGCAGACGCTGCCGTTCGGGTTGACCGGAAAAGGTTCTAAAACGGTAACGATGAACGCGCTGAAAAACAACCGATCTGAAACCCTCGAAAATTATCGGTTGACGCTCGAATATACCGTTAATCCCACGTGGTATGTGGTACAGGCATTGCCCTCCATGTTGCCGGCAGAGGCCAACAATGCATTAGGGTTGATCTCCTCCTATTATGCCAATACGTTATCGGCCGGCATAGGGAAGAAGAATCCCCGTATCGAAACGGCCATCAAGATGTGGAAGGCCCAACGTCCCGAATCTTCGGAACCTGCCCTGTTGAAGAACGAATCGTTGAAGTCCATTCTGATCTCCGAAACTCCCTGGGTGTTGGAGGCTACCGATATGGCCCAGCGCATGAGCCGGTTGGAGAACCTCTTCGACGAGAACCGCATCGCCCGGGAGCAACAGGCGGCCCTGAACAAGCTGCAATACCTGCAAACCCCCTCCGGAGCGTGGAGCTGGTTCCGGGGGATGCCTCCCAGTACAGCCGTTACGATGCAGGTGTTGACCTACCTGTCGCGGTTGAATACGTTAGGATTTGTGGAGTATGGCGAGCCGGTGAAGAATATGCAGGTAAAGGCTTTGTCCTATCTGGACAAGGAGATACTGAAACCCCGGGAAGAGCCGCGTACCTCGTTCATCCCGTTCGATGTCGATTACCTCTATGTGCGCAGTGCGTACCGCGATATTCCCTTGGCCGGCGAAACCCTGAGCCAGCACAAGGCCATGATGGACAGTTTGCTGAAATGTTGGCCCCGTTTAGGGTTGGGGGCAAAGGCGAAGGCCGCCGTGGCCGCCTTCCGGTACGGATTCGTCGAAGAGGCGCAGGCGATGGTCGAGTCGTTGCGGCAATATGCCACCACTACCCAGCAGATGGGGATGTTTTGGGATACCTCCCGCTTGTCGGCTGCGAACCCCGAAGGAGCTATCCGTACCCATACGCTCATTGCACAAGCCTTTGCCGAAGTCGATCCCCGGGCCTCCGAGATAGAGGCGATGAAACGGTGGTTGCTGATGCAGAAGCAGACGCAGGATTGGGGCAATACGGTTGCTACCGCCGATGCCGTTTATACGCTGCTTTCGACCGGCGACGACTGGCTGGCCGTCGATAAGGAGACCGTGTCGTTGCTGTGGGGCGGAAAACCGGTCGATGCGGTAGCCGACGACCTGTTCAGCGGATATATCCAGCAGAGCAAGGAGGCCGCCGATATTGTGCCGGCCGATGCCACGGTAACGGTCAGCAGTCCGGTTGAACACCCCTCTTGGGGAGCCCTCTATTGGCAATATTTTGAGAATTTCGATCAGGTAGAACGTGCCGGCAGCGGCTTGACGCTCTCCAAACAGTTGCTTGTAGAACGCGTTGTAGAGGGCAAGACGAAATGGGTGCCCTTGAATACCCAGGAGATCGTACCCGTCGATAAAGTCCGGGTCAGCCTTGTTCTCTCTG
>CASGEW010000084.1 GCA_949300615.1 uncultured Bacteroidales bacterium | reverse complement strand
GGGGAGTTTCGATGCCGGGTTCGGTTCTTCGAATCTGGCCCGTATCGTGGGGCAGAAGAAGGCGCGGGAGATTTGGTTCCTGTGTCGCCAGTATTCTGCCGTTGAGGCCGAAAAGATGGGAATGGTCAATAAGGTCGTGCCGTTGGAGCAGTTGGAGGATGAAACGGTCGATTGGTGCAAAACGATTTTAAAACGTAGCCCGATGGCTATCCGCATGATCAAGCGTGGATTGAACGCAGAACTCGACGGACAACGCGGGTTGATGGAGTTTGCCGGAGACGCCACGTTGATGTATTACCTGATGGAGGAGGCCCAGGAGGGGAAGAATGCGTTCCTGGAAAAACGCGATCCAGATTTTCAGCAATTTCCCAAATTCCCGTAACATTTCAAACAAGAGGTATGGCCTTAAAAGCAGCATATATCCCTTTCCTGCTTCGGTTTAAAAGACCGGGGGGGACTTCGCGCGGGGTATTGACCGAGAAGCAGACCTATTTCATAAAGATTTACGACGATTCGGACATCTCCCGTTTCGGATTGGGCGAAGCAGCCCTGTTTAAGGGACTTAGTGCAGACGACCGTCCCGATTACGAAACGAAGTTGGCCGATGTTTGTAGAGATATAGAGGCCTATATCGCTTATCCGGAGCGGTTGCGCGAGTGGCCCTCTATCCGTTTTGGGATGGAGTCGGCTCTTTTGGATTGGCAGGGCGGATGTTCCCGTATATTGTATCCATCAGCTTTTACTCGTGGAGAAGGGGGAATCCATATCAATGGACTGATTTGGATGGGGACGGAAGACTTTATGAAGGAGCAGATTCGCGAAAAGTTGTCGTACGGTTTCCGGTGTATCAAGTTGAAGATAGGAGCGATAGATTTTGATACGGAATTGTCGTTGTTAAAGGCTATCCGGAATGAATTCTCGCCGCAGGATGTGGAGTTGCGGGTAGATGCCAACGGAGCTTTCTCACCGGACGAGGCATTGTTTAAACTGGATGCCCTTTCTCGTCTGTCAATCCACTCCATCGAGCAGCCTATCCGCCAGGAATCGTGGGAACAAATGGCTGAACTATGCCGTAAAACTCCTCTGCCCATCGCTTTGGACGAGGAGCTGATCGGGGTGTTTGACCCGAAAGAGAAGGTCTCTTTGCTCGAAAGTATTGCACCGCAATACATCATTCTGAAACCCGCTTTGGCAGGAGGATTCTCCGGAAGCAGCGAATGGATTCGTTTCGCCCGGGAGCGGCAGATCGGGTGGTGGGTTACTTCGGCGCTCGAATCGAATATTGGGTTGAATGCCATTGCCCAATGGTGTTATACCTTGTCCAATCTCATGCCGCAAGGGTTGGGTACGGGACAGCTGTTCACCAACAACATTCCCTCGCCGTTGCACATACAAAGAGATTCTCTTTGGTGGAACGTTTCCGGCAGATGGGATGTATCCTCTTTTGTTAGCTTGGTATGAAATATTTTGAAGGTATAAAAATAAATGGCATTTTCTATTCGGAACAGACGTTACAGGAGAGAATAACGCATATGCTCTCTTCTTCTCAGACAGAAGAGTGGGAGATAGAGCTTTATCGATTCCTGAAAGAGTGGTTGTCTCCCGAGCCATACCTGTATGCACAAACCTCCGGTTCGACGGGAACACCTAAAAAGATACGGTTGGACAGGTCGAGGATGTGGGCCTCTGCCGGGCTTACGAACCGCTATTTCGGGTTGAACGAAAACTGTACGGCGTTACTTTGTCTATCGGCCGGATATATTGCCGGTAAGATGATGTTGGTAAGGGCCATGCAGGCCGGTTTCGACATCTATCCCATAAAACCGGTCTCTTTGCCTGCTTTTGAAACTTCTGTTGTTTTTGATTTTGCCGCCATGGTACCGATGCAGCTTCAAAAGATTTGCGAACAGCCCCAAGGGAAGCGATGGCTCGACAATCATGTTCGTTGCCTGATTATCGGGGGAGGAGCCCTTTCTCCGGAATTGGAGGCGGAGACGCAACGTTTGTCTGTACGGTGTTATGCAACTTACGGAATGACCGAGACCGTTTCGCACATAGCGTTGCGGGCGGTAAACGGTTGGGAAAAGAATCCCGCATACGAGGCAGTACCGGGAGTTCGTTTTTCGACAGACCTCAGGGATTGTCTGGTGATTCATGCACCCCATCTTTGTCAAGAGCCGTTAGTTACGAACGATGTTGTTCAGCTCGAAACAGAAACCCGATTTGTCTGGAAAGGACGTTTTGACCATGTTATCAATTCGGGAGGTATCAAGTTGTTTCCCGAAACAATCGAACAAAAGCTCTCCGGACTTATTCGGGAACGGTTCTTTATCGCCGGTTTGCCGGATACGCTTTTGGGTCAGAAAAGCGTATTGGTGATAGAGTCGGAGAGTTGGACGTCGGAACAGATTGCCTTGTTGAGAGAGAAAATGCAACGAGTATTGGGCAAATACGAAATGCCGCGGGAAATAATTTTTCTACCTCGTTTTACCGAAACGGCTACCGGAAAAGTGATTCGTCGGTTATAGAATCGATGCCGAGTCTATCTGGGTGTAATAGAAAAATAAAAAGGGGTAACTGTCAAGATGTGCTCTGTTTTTTATGTTTTTCCTCTCTTCCTTCCCCCCCTCCGTATAAACGAAAAAAAGGTTGTCATCACGACAACCAATCTTCATTAACCTTTAATCTAATACCATGAAAAACACACTGCAAATGTACGAATTATTTTATTCTGTTGTATCGTGTGAATCAAAAAAAAACATAACAAAAGTTATTTAATAAGTTGTTTGTTTATAAGTTTCTATTAGTTAGGTGATTATTGCATCAACGAGGTAATTTGTTGCATCTCGAATCAAGAGAACCCTTCTACATTTGAGGAGAATTAAGTGTTTTACATTGTCGATAATCTGTAAAAAATAGTACATTTGTAGGTGAATTTTGACATACAAAATCAAATCGAATGAAGGTTACCGAACTTATCCAGAGCAATAAAGAGACCGCTTTCTCGTTTGAAGTCTTACCACCATTGAAGGGAAACAGCATCGAGAAGGTGTTTCATACGATAGATCTTTTACGGGAATTTGATCCCAAATACATAAACATCACCACACATCGCAGCGAAATTGTATATCGTGATACCGACGACGGATTGTATAAGCGCATCTCCGAGCGGAGGCGGCCCGGTACGGTAGCTATTGCAGCGGCCATCCAAAATAAATATCAGATCCCGGCCGTACCGCACGTGATATGTAGCGGGTTTACCAAAAGCGAAACCGAATATGTATTGATAGACCTCAGTTTCTTGGGGATATACGATATTTTTATTTTACGGGGAGACAAGGCCAAACACGAATCCTGTTTTATCCCGACGGCCGATGGACACGAACACGCCATTGATTTACAGCGTCAGGTGAACCGTTTCAATGAAGGGTATTTTTTAGACGGAACCCGACGTGAATTGAATGCTATACCCTTTTCTTATGGAGTGGCCGGTTATCCCGAAAAGCACGATGAGGCACCGAATATGCAATCGGATATAGCGTGGTTAAAGGCCAAAGTAGATGCCGGGGCCGATTATGTGGTAACACAGATGTTTTTTGACAACGAGCGCTATTTTCAGTTTGTAGAGAGCTGTCGCCAGGCTGGTATCCATGTACCCATCATTCCGGGGATAAAACCGATTACCGCCTGTTCGCAATTAACGGTGCTCCCCAAGATTTTCCACATCGATTTGCCTGAACCGTTGGCTGTGGAGCTGGCTAAGTGCAAAAGCGACGAAGAGGCCAAGGAGGTGGGGATAGAGTGGTGTACGTTACAAGCCAAAGCGTTGAAGGCGTCGGGTGTTCCCAGCATCCATTTCTACTCCATGGCTGCGGCACAGAGTATTAAGCGTATTGCCCAGCAAGTGTATTAAATCAAAAAAACAATGAAACAGATTACGAATGTATTTGTCCTGCTGTTTTTATCGTGGGCGATGCTGTCGGTCATCCCGGCTTGCCGTTCAGACAAAACGAAACAGGATATCGTTCCGGAAGATACGGTCGAACACCTCTATCTGTTGGATATCTGCATAGATACTTTGGACGTAGAGGATTGTGTCTTGAAACCGGGAGAAAACCTTTCGGTAGTACTGACCAAGTTAGGTGTCTCTGCCGGGAAGATAGACTCGTTGTCCAAGTGTTGCGAAGGCGTTTTCGATATTACCAAGATGAAAGCCGGCAATCCTTATACCTTGTTACGAGATACTTCATTGGCCAATATCCTGTATTTCATATACCAGGAACGGCCTACGCATTATACCGTTTTCGATTTGCAGAATCCCTTGCGGGTATATAATTACCAAAAGGATATAACTTTCAAGTCCAAAGAGGCCTCCGGGGTAATAACCAGTTCGCTGTGGAACGCTATCAGCGATGCCGGTAACGACCTGTTGTTGTCTGACCACCTGTCGAACATATATGCCTGGCAGATAGACTTCTTCGGGATAGCCAAAGGCGACTGGTTCAAAGTGTTGTACGACCAGGCCTGTATCGACGATAGTATAGAGGTGGAGATAGCCGGTATCCAGGGAGCTGTTTTCAGCCACGTGGGAGTGCTGTATTACGCCATTCCGTTTGCCCAGGATTCAACGGTCAGTTATTTCGACGAGAATGGACAGAACCTGCAAAAGGCCTTTTTAAAAGCGCCGTTGAAATTTTCCCGGATCAGTTCCCGATTCAGCAATGCGCGCCGGCATCCCGTATTGAAAATCGTACGGCCTCATCACGGGGTCGATTACGCCGCGCCTACCGGTACCCCGGTTGTCAGTATCGGCGAGGGTACGGTGATCAAGAAAGCCTATCAGGGGGGAGGAGCCGGCAATTATTTAGTTATCAGACATAACTCGGTTTATACCACCACCTATATGCACCTGTCCCGATTTGCCAAAGGAATCAAGGTCGGTAGTCGGGTTCGTCAGGGCGAGTTGATCGGTTATGTGGGCCGTACCGGCCTGGCGACAGGGCCTCACCTCGATTTCAGGGTGCATAAAAACGGTACCCCCGTCAATCCTTTGACCATAGATTCGCCTCCGGCAGACTCTATCCGCCCGGAGATGCGCGACAGTTTTGAGGTAGTGAAGAGACGGGTTATGGCCCGGTTGGACAGTATCGTTATGGAAAATGACAAAGAACCAGCCTTGGCCGATACGATTTCCTCGGATACCATATTTTTATAACGGTTATGTTTTTTAGAGATGTAATAGGGCAGGATGTGGTAAAGCGGCAATTGATACATTCCGTAAAAAGTGGCCGTATAGCCCATGCTCAGTTGTTTACCGGAGGGGAAGGTGTAGGTAAGTTTCCCTTGGCATTGGCCTATGCCCGTTATATCCAGTGTACCAACCGGCAGGAGAACGATGCTTGCGGCGAATGTCTCTCGTGCAAGAAATACAATACGTTACTGCATCCCGACCTGCATTTTGTATTTCCAATCGTAAAGAAGGGAAGCAAGGAGACGGTTTGTGATGATTATATTGCCCAATGGCGGGAGTTTGTCAACGAGAACGGTTATTTCAATTTAGACCAATGGCTTTCGTTTATAGGGGCCGGAAATGCTCAGGCAACGATTTATGCCAAAGAGAGCGATGAGATTATCCGGAAGTTGAATTTGAAAACCTACGAATCGGACTATAAAGTCATGATTATCTGGTTGCCTGAGCGGATGAATGAAACCTGCGCCAACAAATTGTTGAAGGTGATAGAAGAACCTTACGAGAACACGGTACTGCTGTTGGTAAGCGATGAACCGGATAAAATTCTGAATACCATTTTGTCCCGTTCGCAACAAATACAGGTTAGGTCGATTCCCCACGAAATCATTGCCCGCGAATTGGTTGCCCGCTATGGATTGGACCCGCAAGATGCCGTTGCCGTGGCGCATACCTCAGGGGGAAGTTTTGTAAAGGCCGTCGAGGCGATCCGTTTGTCTGAGGAAAACTCTTTGTTTTTCGATCTGTTTGTCCGTTTGATGCGGTTGGCGTACGGTCGGAAGATAAAAGCCTTGAAAGAGTGGACCGAGGAGGTTGCCGAACTGGGCCGTGAACGGCAAAAAAAACTGTTGGCGTACAGCCAACGGATGCTTCGGGAGAACTTTATACATAACCTGGCTATCCCCCAGATAAACTACCTGAACAGACAAGAGGCAGAATTCTCATCCCGTTTTGCTCCGTTCATTACCGAGCGGAACATCTATCCGCTGATGGAAGAGTTCGGCAGGGCAGAGGCAGATATCGCCCAGAATGCCAATGCCAAAATAGTTTTCTTCGATTTGTGCATCAAGGTGATTATGCTGTTGAAGAAATAGTTGTTTTTTATAATAATCGATAGCACAGCATACATATATAGCTAAAAAGATGTATCTTTGTTCTCACATATCATGGGGTTGACCGGTTTTGACAGCGGGTAGAAGTGGTGTGTAAGCATGCAGAGCGTGGATGGCTTGCTCTATAATCTCAGACATCAAAAATTTAAATGGCGAAAATAATTACGCTCTTGCTGCTTAATCGAAGCACAGTAGATTAGCTTAATCTTTGCAATAGTTGCAAAGACAAGACATCGCTCGGATGCTGTTGTTCCGAAGCGTTCCGGCCAAGCGGTGCAGTAATATCGGAAATAGTTTGAGAACTGTCTCGATTCTCTTACGAAAATCATAGAGACTAAGGTTTGAATTGGTGGCTTCGGTCTTGTTCATTCCCGACAAATCAGGCGAAGATAAGCATGTAGAAAGCACATTAGTTCCTCGTTTGGACGAGGGTTCGAATCCCTCCAACTCCACTTGTTTATAGCTAAACAGGCCAAGGTTGAAATGAAAACAACCTTGGCCTGCCTTTGTATAAGGATAAGTATCCTAAAAGCTGGTAATTCCAGGCAAGTTCGGTTTTTGTTTTATCTTGTTACAAAAAACGTTTTAGTCTTTAACTGACTAAAACGTTTTTTTGTATGGTGTTCAGGTGTTTTTTTATCCTTGTTTTTAGGGAAACAGATTTTCTGTTATACGAATCTTTCACGTTTCTGTAAGTTCAGCAGTCCGGCCAGAAACCAAACCACAGCCCCCACAATTAGAAAGATTCTGTTTTGCAGGATATAGTTTTCCCAGATGGCAGGATGCAGACCTTGCTCTATCTGGAAAGGATTTAACAAGACATCCCACGGAGAACTTCGTAATGTACTGTTACTCATAAAAAATATGGCTATACCCAGAATAATCATGATAACGGCTGTTCCGTTTCCGCTCCGGGTAATGGTCGAAACCAGAAATGCCAGATTCCCCAGAAATAATGCAGGAAACATCAGTTGTACCGTCATACTGAACGGATTGATGGGGTAGAGCAGGTAGTTTCCGATGTAACCGAAAAGGATCAATGCGAAAAATATGCAGATGTATATCAGCAACAATCGCACGCCCCACACTTTGTATTTGTAGTTGGGTATCCCGAATAGAATTTCCAAAATCCGGTTGTCTTCGTCATTCTGTATTCCGAAAACCGTGGGATAAAAGATGAGCAATATACAGGGGAAAAGCAATAAATTGTACATTAACCCCTCGTTGAGGACGCTCCCTTCCCAAGCACTTGTAAACATGAAGATTGCGTAGAAGATAAACGCAGCCAATAAGAACCATATAAATTTATTGGCGAAAATAATCTTCATATTGTAAGCTGACAGTTGTATCAGCATTTTGGCTGTTTGTTTCAAAGTCATAGTTATAACTTTTTTATTACATATTTTTTAGCAGACATAGATAAGCGTCTTCGAGGTTGGCCTCGACGAGTACGGCATTTTCTCTCGGTTTTTCTTCCGACAAGTAACGTACCTTGATCATGTCTTCGTCCTGCATATGTATAATTACCAATTTCTTATCGAGCTTATCGAATTCTTCCTCACTGATGGTGAACTGCCATACCTTGCCTAATGCCAGGTTGATCATGTCATTCGGAACACCGTAGTATTTCAATTCGCCTTTGTTGATGACGGCTACCTGGTTACAAGAACTTGAAATATCCTCGATAATGTGGGTTGAGAAGATAACGATACGTTCCTGACTCAACTCAACCAGCAGGTTCCGGAAACGGATACGTTCGCGCGGGTCAAGACCTGCGGTTGGTTCATCTACTACCAGGATACGCGGCAGATGCAACAAGATCAGGGCAATACCGATACGTTGTTTCATACCACCGGAGAATGATCCGATTTTGGCATCTTTGCGTTCGTACATATGTACAGCTTTCAATACATATTCAAGTCGTTCTTTCCGGACATTATCATCTATAATGCCTTTTAGGATGGCTTGATAATCGAGGAATTCCCATGCCGTCATATTCTCGTATGTACCGAATTCTTGCGGGAGGAATCCGATCAGACTTTGCAACTCTTCACGATAAATACGCGTGTCCATACCGTTGATCCAGATGGTACCGTAACTTTGTTCAAAGATACCACATATAATACGCATCAATGTCGATTTTCCGGCACCGTTAGGACCTAACAAGCCAAACATACCGGTGTGTATGTCGAACGATACACCCCGCAGGGCTTTGAACGGTCTCCGTTTTTTCCCGATAAGCGGAATCGATTTGGTAATGCGGAAGAACGTCTTTTTGAATGCTGCAAATCGGCCGGTAACACGTTCAATGTTGATATTGTTGTCATACAGATAGTCGGATGTTTTGGAGATGATAAGCCCCAGTATCCACAGCACTCCCAGAACAATGACCAGCCCGACATTTCCCATCTTGTCGAAAAATACGAATAGGAAGAAGATAGGTAAGCCCCAGAAGATGGTTCTATCGACATAACGCAACGTGGTAGCTTCCTGCGGGAAATTATAGGCGAAATATTTCTTGATATTCGACCAGAAGCCCATTGCCGAGGCGTATATCGCGATGGAGAGTACGAATATCCAGAACGTGTTCTCCATATAGAAATAGGCCAGATATACCAGGAATCCAACAATAGCAACTTGCCACGTCATGTGTTTGAAATCTCTCAACTGGTGGAAATCACTGTCCAATCCCAGGCGTCGGCGGATGTTGATACCGCTTTGCCATTGGCGTACAAACCAATTCGGCCAATCGTAGATTTTTACCAGATTCTGGATACTGATAACAATCGGTTCGTCGGGACTGATGATAGAGCTGTTGGCTCTGCGCAGACTGGTCTGTGCAAAGTATGTTCCTCCCGGTATGAGGGCAATTAATGCTACCAGGTAGATGATCTGCCACAACAGACTGCTGGCATAATAGTCGATAATCCATATTCCTATGACAAACAGGATGGCGTGCAAGATATACATCTTCTTGCCCAGAGTGCGATACCATGCCAAGATGTTTTCGAGGGCCATACATACGGTCGGGATGAAAATCAAGGTTAACAAGGCCGAGAATGACAATCCGCCGATTACCGTAATGGCAAACGGAGCACCGA
>CASGEW010000083.1 GCA_949300615.1 uncultured Bacteroidales bacterium | reverse complement strand
TATCTTTTCGCTAAAAGATTACGGTTATTGTGGAGTATAGCGGACTCGAACCGCTCACCTCGACACTGCCAGTGTCGCGCTCTAGCCAGATGAGCTAATACCCCTTCTGCACATACAAATTATTTGCAAAGATATAATATTTCCATAAAAGGACAACAAAATGTACTCTTTTTTTTAAATTTGTAACCATAATATTTTTAAAAGAGAGGCTAAAATCTTAATTTTAAAATGTATGGTGATATTTAATACAACGTTTCAAATCAGTGAAGGATTACAAGAACCTTTTATTGAATGGATAAAAAACGAATATATTCCGTTGGCAATACACAGCCAGATGCTTTTTGCCCCCCTATTAAGCCGTGTTTTAGTACAAGAAGATATAGAGGGTGATTGTTATGCTCTACAATTTCACGTAAACAATTTGGAAAATCTGAATAAATGGTACGAAGATTATGGAAAAGGATTAAACGAAAAATTAATTGAAAAATTCGCATCGAAGGTCGTAGGATTCTCAACTGTTTTGGAAAGAATCGAGATATAAAAATATGAAAGAAGAACGCATCATAATAGGAATAGATCCGGGGACCACCATCATGGGATACGGAATACTAAGAATCATACAGAACAAACCGGAATTGGTAACAATGGGGGTATTGCAACTCGGCCAATACGAAAACCATTACCTGAAATTAAGGAGGATATTTGAACGGGTACTGGGATTAATTGACGAATATCA
Organism: uncultured Bacteroidales bacterium; assembly: GCA_949300615.1. Classification (GTDB taxonomy): domain Bacteria; phylum Bacteroidota; class Bacteroidia; order Bacteroidales; family CHK158-818; genus Gallibacteroides. The sequence continues at coordinate 8,800 of CASGEW010000083.1, read as the reverse complement.
CCCAGATGAAATGGCCATAGAATCTCCTTTTTTCGGGAAAAACGTACAATCCATGCTCAAATTAGGAAGGGCCCAAGGAGTGGCCATGTCTGCGGCTTTATATCGGGATATTCCCATAACGGAATACGCCCCGTTAAAAATAAAAATGTCAATAACCGGAAACGGAAAGGCCTCTAAAGAGCAGGTATCCGATATGTTACGCCGAATTTTATCAATACCCCAAGAAAATATGTTGCCACAATTAGATGCTACCGACGGCTTGGCTGCTGCCCTATGCCACTATTATCAAACCAACAGACCTACGCAGGAAAAGCAATACCACAGCTGGAAAGATTATATACATCAACATCCCAGCAAAGTAAAAAAATAAAGTTTCTATTTCTACTTTATTTAATATGACTGTTTGTAGGCACACCCGCTTCCAAACTTTTTCTACAAGGATATTACACCATAATATAATATGATACCTGATAATATAGATTTTGTTTACATACCGTTTCCGTATAGAGATTTATTCATAAAAATGTTTGGGAGTCATTCTTTCGTCCAAATACGCGTATTCAGATTCATATCGTTGACAATATCCAACAATGCACAGATCATATAAAATTCCTCTGCTACACTCTCTTTTGACAATGCATGCCAGATACTTGCCTCAAAATGGTTTGCGCTGTCGGGGATGGCAATAAAAACGGAGGATCCCACATAACTGAATTGCATTTTTTGAGAAAATTTTTTATCCAATGCAATCAGTCGTTCCATCATGGAGGGAGTAAGAATATAGCGAGCTTCTATTTCATCGGTCGAATAAGTATCAAAACGGGATTCAAAATCCGGATTTTCTAATTTTACCCGATTACCACCAAATCCGAATTTAAAGATAGAATCATTCTTAACAATGGTACGACCCCTAAAATCTTTATGAAAATCTGCAATAAAAAGAAATCCTTTGAAAAGGAGAGTCCAATACTCATGCTTACGTCCTTTTGAATCGTACGAAACATGACGTTCTTCGGCTACAACTTCTGAACAGATAAAATCCGTTTTATCGATTTTCCCCGAAATCATATCTTCCGAAAAGTAACGATCAGGGGAATGGAACAAACCGCTTATAGTGAACATGGATTCGGGAACGCCTCTACCTGGATTGTAATCGGCCTCCTGGCATAAAGAGGAAACCATCCTCCGGATAATGTTGTTTTTATAAAACAACGACAATTCTCCCGATTTACTATGAATACAATATATCCAGATTCCTATCGCCAAAAGCACAAAAAGAAGATAAAACTCTTTTAATTGTACAATAAAGCATAATCCGATAAGTAGAACGATCAAACCAGTGATCAAACCGTTCTTAGAACCTTTTGATTTTAATTTCTTTCTGAATTGTTCCAGCTCGTCTAATGCTGGTTTCAATTGTGGATATACCGAAGCAAAATCACGTGGATTCGAGTCCATCAACAATAGAAATCAAGTCTATGAATTAAACAATTTTTTTACGTCGGGATTAACTTGTTCTTCGGCAGGAGTTTCCAATACCTCTTTCTTGGAAAAATGAAACATTCCTGCTACTAAACTGGAAGGGAATGTCATAACAGCATTGTTATAATCGACAACCGAAGCATTATAGGTCCGACGTGCAGCAGCCAACTGTTCTTCTATTTCATTGAGGGCACGTTGTAGCTGCAAAAAGTTTTCGGAAGCCTTTAAATCAGGGTATTCTTCTGCTACGGCAAAAAAGCGGCGACTGGCTTGTGTAAAGGCACTGTCAAAAGCGGCTTTTTCTTTTTCCGACAGCGATCCGAATTGCTTAGCCCGCAACTCCGTTACCTTAGAAAATATACTTTGCTCGTGTTTGGCATATTGTTGAACGGAAGCTACCAAATTGGGTAATAAATCATACCGCTTCTTCAACATCACATCGATCGCGCTAAAAGTGTTTTCTATGCTATTGCGTTTCCTGATAAATGTATTATACACCGCAATAACATAAAAAAAGATGATTACGACAAAAATAACTGCAAATATCATATCTCTGTAAATTTTATATTTATGATGTCAAATATAGTAAAAGGCGAGAATAGAGGCAAATGAAAACCTTGTTTTCTAATTTGGCTATGCCGAGCCGCCTACTATATTCTACAAATATACGCAAAGGCGAGAACAGAAACAAATGAAAACAACATTTTTAAATTTGGCAAAGCCAACCCTCTCCTTCATATCTTACAAAGATATGAGAATTATTCTCGATTTGCACGAACTTATCTACTTTAAAGAATAATAGTTATTTTTGCCACGCAAAATGGCTTCTTTACCAAGGAATTTTACATACGATAGTTGGACTATGATTTTTTCAAAATATTTCAAATTTTCTACTCTTTTTCTATCGCTGATATTTTTGTTTATCGGATGTAAAGAGCGGCCCTCCCATCCCATCGTCATTATTTACGAAAACGATGTACATTGTCAAACAGATGGTTATGCTAAATTAGTGGCATTACGCAACCAACAAGAAAAATTAACTCCTTACATAACAACTGTTTCCTGCGGGGATTTTATACAAGGGAATATTCTGGGGACAGTCTCTCAGGGTGAAAATATTGTAGAAATCATGAACAAAGTACAATACGACATCGTAACCCTCGGAAATCACGAATTTGATTTCGGGATTCCTCAACTGTTTCTATTATCAAAAAAATTGAACGCTACTGTGGTGAACGCTAACTTTCGCAACCTCCGCACTCAACAGTTACCTTTCCCCGCCTATAAAATAATTCGATACGGATCGGTAAAAATTGCATACATCGGTTTTACCACAACAACGGCTACCGAATCGGTGGCATCCAAAACATTTCAAGATGAATCGGGGAATCCTATATATGATTTTTCTTCTGATTTTTTTTATGAAAACGCACAACATTATATCGATAAAGCCCGGAAAGAAGGGGCCGATTATGTAATAGGATTGTCGCATTTGGGAAACAGCGAAGCAAATAGACATCCCGGATCGATAAGTTTGATAAACCATACAACCGGCATCGATGTCCTCCTCGATGGACACGACCACTGTACAATTCCCGATACTCTGATAAACAATCGGGAAGGGAAACCGGTTTTGTTGAGCTCTACCGGTTCTGAATTCGCATACATCGGAATGCTTACTCTCTCCACCGATGGAAAATTCAACACTCGCCTCGTTGCTGCCGATGCCGAGAATCATAACATAGATACGGATGTACAAACCTTTGTAACCGGCATCAAAGAGCAAGCCCTTGCCAACGGACAACGCGTAATAGGCATCAATGAGATGAATCTATCCATATACGACGACTCTGGGAAAAGGATTGTTCGCAATCAGGAAACCAATATCGGCAATTTTTGCGCCGATGCTTTCCGCATCGTCCTCCATACCGATATAGCCATGATAAATGGCGGCGGCATACGGAATGGATTATCACCCAAAGAGATTACATACAACGACTTGATTTCGATTTTCCCTTTCAATAATTCCGTATGTACTGCCACCTTAACCGGTCAACAATTGTCTGACGCATTGGAATTTTCCGTCAAATCCCTACCCGAAGAAGATGGAGACTTTATGCAAGTGAGCGGAATAAAATTTGAAGTTTCTCCATCTATCCCGACATCCGTAGAAAGAGATAACAACAATTTATTTTCTCGTGTCGGTAGCTCTCGACGAATCAGCCGGCTCATGGTTCTCAACAAAAACGGCAAATACGAGCCGGTCGATCCTGATAAAAAGTACACCGTTGCCAGTTTCGACTACCAATTAAAAAAACTGGGTAGTGCCGGAATATTAAGATATGCTATTTTAAAAGAGGAGAATTTGGGACAAGATGTGGATATCCTCTCTGCCTATATAAAAGAGATTCTTGGAGGAAACATCGGAAAGCAATATGCTCACACCGATGGCCGCATCATCATCAGATAAAAAATATTCTCCCAATACCATCTTATATAGTATTATATTAAATTTGCCGCTACAAATATCACCAAATGCTTATTTAAATATCTTATTTGACTGAGACAAGATGAAAACAAAAAAAATGTTATCCACAAGAAAAATCATTGCCGTTTTAGTATCGATCGTTATAACGGCCCCTGCCTCTGCCCAATATTTAAGGAGCTCTTACTTCATGGAAAACTCTACGGATCGCATCCAATTAAACCCGGCATTACAACCGGCAAGAGGATATGTAAAGATTCCTGTTATCGGATCAATCAGTGCAAGCGCCAACTCCAATTCATTAGGGACTCAGGATATCATCGATGTAATAGACTCCGACAAAAATTTCTACAACAACGACCAGTTTTATAATAGATTGTCTTTAAATAATCGTTTAAATGTAAATTTAACTACCGACCTTATCTCTTTTGGATTCTATAAAGGAGAAGGTTTCTGGTCGGTAAATATCGGGTCAAAAATAGATATCAACGCCTCCGTCCCTAAATCGATGTTCGATTACTTGCGTATGATCGACAACTTTGACGAATCGTTTTTCGGGAGCACATACGATATCCGCAACGAACGCTTAAACCTGAATGCCTACACCGAAATAGGGGTTGGATACTCCCGCCCCATCAACGAAAAACTTACGTTGGGTGGTAAAGCCAAATGGTTAATCGGATTGGGCAACATCGATATGGACGTACAGCAACTGTCTGTTACCGAAAATGGTACGGAATCTATCATCAAAAGCTACGGTACATTAAAAACCTCTCTCCATGGATTGGGATTGAAAACCAGCGAGGGTTACAATGGGAAAGAATTTGTAAATGATATAGATTTCAATAGTTTTGGAGTAGCGGGCTATGGTGCCGCAATCGATTTAGGTGCCACATATCAATTACTAGATAATCTAAACCTGTCGGCGGCCGTACTCGATTTAGGATTCATCTCCTGGTCCAAAGGTTCTACCTCCGTTGCAATAGCCAATGGTGAAAGGACTCTCTCATACGACGATCCTGACCAATGGTTCGGCCCAGAAATTGAGGAATCTTATGGAACCGCATCCAACGGCGAGGTATTGGATTTTGATCTGCTCGGATTTGAACTGCAAGACCAAAAATCACGTACTACATCGCTGGCATCTACTCTCGTATTGGGAGGCGAATACGCCTTCTTAAATAACCTCCTCGGTGTAGGCGTTTTATCTACTACCCGATTCAACAAAGTAAAAGCGGTCTCAGAATTGACTTTCTCCGCCAACTATCGCCCCAAAAGTTGGTTTAATACCACTTTTAGTTATTCGGTTATACAAAGTTGCATGAAGTCTTTCGGATTGGCCGTTAAACTCGGCCCGTTAATGGTCGGGACAGACTATATGTATTTCGGTAGCAATACCAAGAATGTAAACGGATATTTGGGATTATCCATCCCCTTGGGCAAAGCAAAAAACAGCGATACTCAATCGTTGTAAAAAGCCTTTATATCTCAACAACCCTCAAATAGATAACGTATTTGGGGGTTATTTTCATACTAAACAGTCATACATTCCTGAAAAAAAACTATCTTTGAGAAATCATACCGTACGAAGAACAATAACCCAAATTATAGTCCAATGAAAAAAATATCCAGAAGATCTGCCTTGAAGTCTGTATTAGCCGGTGGAGCCTCACTCTCCCTTTGCGGGATATCGGCTTCCGGGCTTTCCGCTTGTACCGGAACAAAGCAAGAAAAGGCTCCTGCCCTCGAACCGTTGAAAGGAAACATCCATCACTCCGTCAGCAAATGGTGTTTCGGAGGATACGCTCTCGACGAATTTTGCGAAATATGTAAATCTATCGGTATCGAATCGATAGAACTGTTAGACCCCCAAGATTGGCCAACTGTACAAAAACACGGTCTCACCGTAGCCATGGCACAAGGAGCGGGATTAGGTATAGACAACGGTTTCAACAACCCGGATCTACACGAACAACTGATAGCCAGTTATCAGGAGGTCATTCCAAAGGTGGCAGATGCGGGATTGACAAATCTAATCTGTTTCTCCGGAAAAAGAAATGGTCTTACCGACGAGCAAGGATGGGAAAATTGCGCCAAAGGATTAAAACAACTTATGCCTCTGGCAGAAAAGTACAATGTAGTGTTGGTTATGGAGCTGCTAAACAGCTATGGGCATCAGGATTACCAATGCGACCATACCGCATGGGGAGTAGAGTTGTGCAAACGGGTAGGATCGCCCAACTTTAAACTGTTGTACGATATCTATCATATGCAAATCATGGAAGGGAACATCATTGACACGATCAAAAACAATATCCAATACATCGGACACATTCACACGGGAGGCAATCCGGGACGAAACGAAATAGACGATACGCAAGAATTGTACTACCCTGCCATTATGAAAGCGATCGTAGAGACCGGATACAAAGGATTTGTGGGTCAGGAGTATGTCCCCAAAGAAGAGGACAAAATAGCTTCGCTTACTAAATGTATCCGAATATGCGACGTATAAAATAAGATAAACCATCTTCCTGAAATAGTCTGTTTCTTCTTGGAACAGACTATTTTTTGACATGATACCGTTACAACCATTACTTATTTTATATTTTATACCTTTGCACCGTTTTTACACTACCTCAAAAAATGTTGAAAAATACCGCGATCTATCACATAATAGCTCTCACGTCCATCGCCATATGGGGTACGACGTTTATCTCCACTAAATTGTTATTGGCTGCCGGATTAGCCCCTTCCGACATTTTCTTTTATCGTTTTCTACTGGCATATACCGTTCTTCTTACATTTGTACACAACAGGTTATTTGCCCGCAGTTGGAAAGATGAACTGATATTGGCCGGATGCGGAATTTGCGGGGGTTCTCTCTATTTCATTACCGAAAATTCGGCTTTGCAAATAACCCTGGCATCGAACGTCTCTCTTATTATCTGTACCTCTCCGCTCTTTACCTCCATCCTCTCGCACGCTTTTATTAAAGGAGAACGTATGGGAAAAAACCTCATAATAGGGTCTATCATAGCCTTGGCAGGGGTCGCTTTGGTTGTATTTAACGGCAGTTTTATATTGGAACTAAACCCATTGGGAGATCTATTAACCATTGCAGCAGCCCTGACTTGGGGTTTCTACAACATATTGCTCCGAAAAATAGACAATCGATATTCTACCCTGTTTATTACACGGAAAGTCTTTTTTTACGGAATATTGACCATATTACCGGTGTTCTGTTTTTCTCCGCTGCAAACCTCTCCCTCCATACTCTTTACCCCGACAGTCATCGGCAATATGCTCTTTCTGGGGTTCATCGCCTCTTTATGTTGTTATACCTTGTTCAATATGGCGGTAAAACACCTGGGAAGCGTAACCACCAACAACTACCTGTATATTACTCCCATCGTAACCCTCATTACGTCGGCCATCATTCTGGACGAACCCATTACCTCCATCGCCATATTGGGAACGGTTCTAATTCTGGGAGGCGTTTGTTTTGCCGAACGATACAAACACAAAAAAAAGCCAAGATAGACAATTCGCTAAAAAACATTTCGTATTTTTGTAAGAGAACCTCCATAGACACAAATTATAAAACGAGAATACTATGTCAACAAGAAGAGACTTTTTAAAGGCCGGCAGCCTGTCAATTGCCGGAATGATGTTGGGGAAAAATCTGTTCGCTATCCCACACAGCAATATCGGTGAAGTAAAATACGTTTGTAAACGTCCTCCTGTGGAGAAAAGGCAATTCAAGTCAGAAATCGTGGAAAAGACCATCGAAACCACCAAAAAGAAGATCAAAGACCCGAAACTGGCCTGGATGTTTGAAAATTGTTTTCCCAACACGTTGGATACCACTTGCGAGCATAAAATAAAAAATGGGAAACTCGACACCTTCATCTTAACCGGTGATATTCATGCCATGTGGTTGCGCGACTCATCGGCTCAGGTATTTCCATACGTAGCCCTCTCGGGAAAAGACAAAGCGCTCAAAGATATGCTCATCGGGGTGATTAACCGCCAAACGAACTGTATCTTGATAGACCCTTATGCCAACGGCTTCAACGAAGGTCCTACCGGCAGCGAATGGGAAAGCGACAATACCGACATGAAACCGGAATTGCATGAACGCAAATGGGAGATAGATTCGCTCTGTTACCCCATCCGGTTGGCTTACCACTTCTGGAAAACGACCCAAGATGAATCGGCTTTCAACCAGACTTGGGAAAATGCGATGGAGACGGTTTACAAAACATTTAAAGAACAACAGCGCAAAGAGGGACTGGGCCCCTACAAATTTACCCGGAAAACCGACCGACAAGGCGATACGTTGCTCAACTTCGGTTACGGGAGTCCTGTCAATCCGGTGGGCTTGATCGTCTCCTCGTTCCGGCCCTCGGACGACGCTACCTTGTTCGGTTTTCTCATCCCCTCCAATCTATTTGCAGTAACCTCGTTAAGACAATTGTCGGAAATGCTCCAAAAGATACGGAAGAACTCCGAATTTGCCGGACGTTGCGACGCTCTGGCCGACGAAGTGGAAGAAGCTGTCAAAAAATACGGTATTGTAGAACATCCCAAATACGGTTCGATATATGCTTTCGAGGTTGACGGATTCGGTTCGCGCGTACTGATGGACGATGCCAATGTCCCCAGTTTGCTGGCATTGCCCTACCTGGGTTGTGTAGCGTTGGACGACCCAATTTACCAGAATACCCGTAAATTCGTATTAAGCGAAGACAATCCTTATTTCTTCAAAGGAAAATCGGGCGAAGGGATCGGAGGTCCGCACATCGGATTCGATTTTATCTGGCCCATGAG
>CASGEW010000082.1 GCA_949300615.1 uncultured Bacteroidales bacterium | reverse complement strand
GTTGAAAGAGATCGCATGGCGCATCCACCGGTTCACCACTTACACGGCATCTTGTCTGAAAGCATGGAAATATTCAATCGAAAATCATTTCTGGTTCGACACGTTGCGTATAAAGTTACCGAATACCGTAACAGCCGAAAAATTAAGAGCAATTGCTTTAAGCAAAAACGTCAATCTGGGATATATCGGCGATGAAGTGTCTGTAAGTTTAGACGAAACAACGACATTAGAAGATGTAAATATCCTATTGTCAATCTTTGCAGAAGCCGTATCTGTTACCTATCAGCCTGTTGAAAACATCCCGGAAGAACAAAATATCGACAAAGCGCTGGTTCGTGAATCTCATTTCATGCAACAATCCATATTTAAAAAATACCGAACGGAAACCGAATTGATGCGTTACATCAAACGATTGGAACGCAAAGACATCTCCTTGGCACACTCCATGATTTCTTTGGGCTCATGTACCATGAAATTGAACGCCGCCTCAGAGATGATGCCTGTCAGCCAAATCAAGCTAACCAATATCCATCCCATGGCACCTGCCGAACAGACGGAAGGATACCGAATAATTATACAAGAGCTAAACCGCTATTTAAGTATGATAACCGGGTTTGCCAGTTGCTCTTTACAACCGAACTCGGGTGCAGCCGGCGAATACACGGGATTGAGATGCATCCGCAGCTATTTGGAAAGCATTGGACAAGCATCCCGAGACGTTGTTTTGATTCCGGCATCAGCACACGGCACCAATCCGGCCAGTGCACATCAAGCAGGATTTAACGTAGTAGTTATAAATTGTGATGCAAACGGAAATGTGGACATGGACGATTTGCGGTTAAAAGCAGAATCCTATAAAGACCGTTTGGCCGCCTGTATGATCACCTATCCCTCCACCCACGGGATTTTTGAAACCGAGATAGTAGAAATCTGTCAAATCATACACCAAAACGGAGGACAGTTGTATATGGATGGTGCCAACATGAACGCACAAGTAGGATTGACCTGTCCGGGATTTATCGGGGCGGATGTTTGTCATCTGAATCTGCATAAGACCTTTGCAATGCCCCATGGAGGAGGAGGCCCCGGAGTTGGCCCTATCTGCGTGGCTCCACATTTAGTTCCATTCCTCCCGCAACATCCCCTCATAAACGGAGGAACACTCGATACCGTTTCTGCCGCTCCATTCGGGAATATCGGTATGGCCGTCATCACTTACGGATACATCCGTATGATGGGTGCAGACGGGTTAAAAGAGGCTACCGAAGCAGCCATCTTAAATGCCAACTATCTGGCATCCCGTCTATCGGACACATACAAGGTGTTGTATCGCGGAAATAGCGGATTTGTAGGGCATGAACTGATATTGGATTGCCATCCCATCAAAGAGATGTGTAACGTAACGGAAACGGATATAGCCAAACGTCTTATGGATTACGGATTCCATGCACCTACCCTATCGTTCCCCGTACACGAAACGTTGATGATAGAACCAACCGAAAGTGAAAGTTTGCACGAACTGGATCGATTTATCGAAACACTCCATTCCATTTATCAGGAGATAGAAAAAATTGCTTCGGGAGAATCTGATTCAAAAGACAATGTATTGGTCAACTCTCCCCATCCGGAATATGAAATTACGGCCGACGAATGGAACCATCCTTATTCCAGAAAATCGGCTGCATATCCGTTGGACTGGATTGAAGAGAACAAGTTTTGGATAAATGCGGCCCGTATAGACAACGCCTTTGGAGATAGGAATTTGGTAGCAACTGTTCAAGAATAAGAAAAAAAACAGTTTTATGAGATTAAGTACCATTGTTTCCCAATGCCTTGCAGGATCGATCTTAATAGGATTGATAAGTTGTATACCCTCCCCCAAAAACGAAGAAAAACAAAATAATGCAGTACCATGTATTGTCAATATCATCAATTTTGTCCGGCAAACAGAACCCCGTCCCGTCAATATATCGGATGAGGATTTGTTTACAGCTACTAATGAACAGCTCAAATTGTTGAAAAAATACGGTTTAAAGGGAACGTTCCTATTGCAATACGATGCCTTGATCAACCCCCGATACCAACAACTGATGCAAGAAGCGATACAAGCCGGCTGTGAAATTGGAGCCTGGTGGGAAATTACCCAACCGCATATAGAAGCAGCCGGGATGCAATGGCGAGGAGCTTATCCGTGGGACTGGCACGCAAATGTCGGATTTGCGACGGGTTACACCCCCGAAGAACGAGAAAAGTTAGTGGATGTATATATGGAAAAATTCAAAGAACTTTTCGGGAAATATCCAACAGCCGTAGGTTCATGGTTCATTGACGCACATACCCTGCAATATATGGTTGACAAATATCGGATTGTTGCCTCTTGCAATTGCCGCGATCAGGTTGGCACGGATGGATATACCTTATGGGGAGGATATTGGAACCAAGCCTATTATCCAAGTAAACTGAATGCCTATATGCCTGCACAGAACAAAGAAAGCCAGATAGAGGTTCCTATTTTCCGAATGCTCGGAAGTGACCCTATCAACCAGTACGACAATGGCGTTGGGTATGCCGTACAAGGTGTCGAAACGTTGGAACCGGTATATACCGAAGGTGGAGGAAATCCAGATTGGATAGACTGGTTCTTCGATATATTAACCAACAGTTCCGGTTTGAATCTCCAATATACTCAGGTTGGACAAGAAAACTCTTTTGCTTGGCCTCGTATGCAACGTGGATTGGAATACCAAATTCCTTTGGTAGATTCTTTGGCTCGATTGGGTGAATTAACGGTACAGACCTTGTCGGAATCCGGAATATGGTTTAAAGAAAACTTTCCGGTAACACCTCCAACCAGCTTCTGTGCTTTGAAAGATTGCAAACCGGCCAACCGTCAATCGGTATGGTTCAACAGCCGTTTCTACCGCGCCAATCTGTTGTGGTCGGACAGTACACTGCGATTCCGGGATATTCACTTGTTTGACGAACGTTATCCGTCAACCTACCTGACTGAGCCCGGAACCTCTACCCAATGTTTTTATACAACACTCCCTTTTGTTGATGGGTTCAATTGGAGCTCTCCCTCAGACATCGCAGGATTGAGATTAAGGACAGAAGACGGCTCGTCTGTTCTTGTGGGATTACCTCAAACAGATGAATCTTCGACAGAAAAATTAGTCGTAACCACCCCGATATTATCCGGGGGAACCTGCGAGATAATTTTTGAAGAAAATAGTATCCATATCTCTCTTCCGAAGGGGAAAGAAGGTTTCCTGTTCTCTCTCAACACAAGCGACGAACGTAAATCCCCCTTTACATCCATCCAACCCGCGTCTGTAACGTGTCAAAAAGGAAATTTTGTCTATCAAATAAAATGTACAAAAGGGGAAATTAAGAAAGGAGAACGACTTAATTTACTGAACCTTATTCCAGATAAAGAAGGAAATATCGTATTGGATATGTCTGTGCGGTAAATAACGAAAGAATTATTCTGTCAAAAAAAGGAAGCGATCGAGGAATTTCCTCAATCGCTTCCTTTTTTATCATTCCTTATTTGCAGAATGGAACCAATTCAGGATGCAATCTACCTTTTCATCCATCGGCATCTGTACATCCAACCAGTTTATTTTCAATCCTCTTCGTTCCATTCCTCTAAACCAAGTCATTTGTCGCTTGGCAAACTGATGAATCGCTGTTTCCAAAGAGGAAAACATGGTATCATACGAAATCTTACCAATAATATATTCGGTTACATATTTATACTCCAACCCATAATAAATCAAATCTTCGGGAAGAACACCGGACGAGAGAATCCTTTGCACCTCATCTATCATTCCCTCTTCAATGCGTTTTGCTAACCGATCGGATATCTTTGCTCTCCGTAATTCCCGATCAATAGAAACTCCCACGATTAAACTGTCAATAGGTGAACTCTCTATCTTTTCTACGGGGAAATGACGGCTATATTCAGCAATCTCTATGGCCCGTATGGCTCGTTGAGCTGTATCGATATCGGTTGTATTGTGTAACGTTTTGTAACTTCGCAACAATATCTCCAACTCTTGTAAAGATTTATGCTGCAAAGAGGCCCGTAACTCTTTATTTTCAGGGACATCGACCAACTTATATCCTTTCAACACGGACTCAATATACAATCCACTACCACCGCAAAGTATAGGAATCAAGTTCCGGGATCTTATATCTTCATAACACCTTTTGAAATCTTGCTGATATTCAAATAAATTATATTTATATCCGGCATCTCTGATGTCAATTAGATGATACGGTATATGTACCCCCTTTATGTAATATTCGGACAAATCCTTACCTGTACCTATATCCATCCCCCTATAAAACTGCCGGGAATCGGCACTAATAATCTCCGAATGAAGACGATACGCCAACGCCACGGCCAACGAAGTTTTTCCGGAGGCCGTAGGGCCTAATATCGTAATCAAGTTTTTCATCTTTTGGAATTGTATGGAGGAATAACGATTTTTTCCAAGAAATCCAACTCCTCAACTAAACATTCACTAAATTTCCCCGTGGAAAGGTATTCTCGAATTTCCGGGATTGACCACAATCGTCCCTCCTTGATGGATATATTTTTTAAAACATCGTCTGTATCCAAAAACGCAAGGAATAGAAAAACAAGTCGTTTCCTTTTTTCCCAAGTAAATGGGACCTTCAACAAACTCCGAAGCTCCAATCTTTTTCCTATTTTTTCTTGCATCAACCGGTTTGCACAATCTTCAACACTCTCTCCGTAGAAAAGATCACCAGTAAGAATATGATCCATACTATTTTTTCCACATAAGGTATATGGATCTTCATTAAAAGAAAGAAATATCTTATCTTTAACCAATATCACAATCCTTACATGAGGATGTAAATATGGAGTATCGGTATCTGAAAAACTTTCATCCCTTCTTACTTGACCAACAATTCCCCCTTGTTCATTGACAGCAGGTAGCCATACTTCTTTTGAAAATATCCTATGAACCAACATCATTCGAATATACTCATACATAAAAAAGCATATAATTAATATAATAGGAAGATCTACACTAACAAAATCCGGTATTCTCCCATAATATGTATAGGATAAAATGATAAAAGCCATATATGCACTTACAACATATAATATACATACAGAAACATAACAAAATTCATACATAATTATGTTTATCCATTCTTGCTCTTTATGTCCGGAATACCATTTATATACAAAATTTTTAATCGGTTCTTTAAAAATATATCCAACTAAAAAATTCAAGAACAGGAAACCCCCTCCTATTAGAGCCTTTGAAAAATTTCCCAAAGACAAATGAAATACCGAAAATAAAAATGCAAATTCTATCAATGCCAAGCTTGTTGGTACCAACACGGGGAAAAATTTTCCTCGAAGAAAAAATAGAATCGTATTTCCCACAAAAAAAATTCCACCTACTATTCCAATCCACAGACAAGCATTGTCGGAAAAATGATCTATTAGAATCGCTATCAATAGAGGGATCAATCCCCACGACTGAATAAAAGAATATTTATGTTTGGGTTTTAGCATCTTTAAATTATAATCCGATGAAATACAAATCATTAAAATCCTAAAAATCAGATTTATATATGTTTTTCAGCATAATAAGACGACCGTACCAAAGGTCCGCTCTCAACATATTGAAATCCTCGTTTTATTGCTTCTTCCTTATAATAAGCAAACATATCCAAAGATATATATTGATGTACCGGATAGTGTTTTCGCGTAGGTTGCAGGTATTGCCCCATCGTTAATACAGAACAACCCACAGCGCGCAAATCATCCATCGTATTTAATACTTCTTCTTCCATCTCTCCTAACCCTAACATTAATCCGGATTTTGATTTAATACCTCGTTGTGATACTTCATATAATACAGATAGACTTTTGTCGTAATTCGCTGCACTCCTAACAATAGGAGTCAATCTCCGAACCGTTTCGATGTTGTGTGAAATAACATTTGGAGAGGCATTTACAATTTTTTCGATCAGTGTTATCTTCCCTTGAAAATCGGGAATTAACACCTCTATCGTAACTCCTGGATTTAATACTTTTATTTTATGAATCGTAGCACACCAATGCTCTGCGCCCAAATCAGGCAAATCATCCCGGTCAACCGATGTTATGACAACGTGACGAAGGTGCATCAATTTGATGGACTCTGCAACTTTTCCGGGTTCATTCACATCTAATGGTTTCGGTTTTCCCGACAGGGTATTACAAAATTTACACGAGCGGGTACAAATTTCTCCTCCAATCATAAACGTAGCTGTCCCTCTGTTCCAACATTCGCAACGATTGGGACATTTCCCGCTAATGCAAATGGTGTTCAAATGTCTTTCCGTGATGATTTTCTCTGTTTGAGCAAATTTTTCTGTATTTGCCAAACGAATTTTTAACCATTCCGGTTTCTTTAAATAGGATGATGCCATCTAATTTTTCAAGTTCCTGTCTAAAAAATCTACCACTTTCGTATATAAATGGAGCCGGGTATTACAGCCGTATATGCTGTGGTCTCGGTTTGTATAAAATTGCATATCAAATTGTTTGTTTGCCTGTACCAAGGCTTCGCTGAATTGCAAAGAGTTTTGGAAATGAACATTATCATCTGCTGTTCCTGATACAAGCAACAACCGACCATCTAGTTGTGCAGCGTGCACCAACGGAGAAGTTTTTTCATACCCCTCGAAATTCTCTTGCGGGGTACGCATATAACGTTCTGTATAGATGGTATCATAAAATTTCCAGTCTGTAACAGGCGCAATGGCAACACCGGCTTTATATACGCCTTTGCTGGAAGTCATGGCCATAAGTGTCATGTATCCACCGAAACTCCACCCCCAAATAGCGATATTCTGGGAATCCACATAATTCAGGCTACCCATATATTGTGCTGCGGCAATCTGATCCTGTGCCTCCAAAACCCCCATCTGCATATAAATACATTTGGAGAATTTTTCACTACGGCCACCTGTCCCTCTGCCATCTACGCAGGCAACTACGTATCCGTTTGCGGTCAAATATTGTTCCCAGCCGAACTCCCACTGGTCCAATACGGATTGAGAACCGGGCCCGCTATATTGGGTCATCAATACCGGATATTTTTTGTTCGTGTCAAAATTGACAGGTTTCATCACCCAACCGTTCAGTTCCGTCCCATCGGGTGTCTGGAAAGTAAAAAATTCTTTTTTAGCATAATTGATTTTACTCAACTCATTTTGCAACCGGGAATTGTCTTCAAGCGTTCTCAATTCTTTTGCCTGTTGATTATGTACGGTTACTAAAAGAGGTGTTTCACTATTACTGAACTGGTTGACATAATATTTGCAACCATTGCTGAATGAAGCATGGTTAGTACCTTTTTTGACGGAAAGTTTTGTCTTCTTCCCTTTGGCATCTACTTTGTAAACCGTTCGGTATATAGGCCCTTCTTCGGTCGATTGATAATAAAAACTTTTTGTTTTGTCGTCATATCCCAAATATGCCGTAACATTCCACTCTCCTTGTGTTATAGGCTTTATTAATTCTCCGGTTAAGGAATATTGGTATAAATGGCGATAGCCGTCACGTTCGCTGGCAAAGACGAAGAAATCGGGGTAGAACGTAATATAATCCATGTTATCGGGATCAATCCAATAGGGACTTTCATCCTGTACCAACAGTTTGCTAACTCCTGTACGGGCATTGGCTACAAACATCTTGAAAAGATTCTGATGCCGGTTCAACGTCATAACCATTAACTGATCCGCAGCTTTCGCGTATCGAATACGCGGGATATAACCGTCATCATCCAACGGGACATCCATCTTTTTAGTAGCTTTTGAACTGACGACATAGGTATGTACACTGACCTTGGCGTTTTTTTCTCCGGCAACAGGATATTTATATTTGAACGCTCCCGGATACAATTCGTATTCCTGCAAGCCCGGGCACATTCCTTCATACTTTTGGATGGAATATTCAGGCACTTCCGTTTCATCGTATTTTACAAAGGAGAGACATTCACTGTCGGAAGACCATGCCAAAGAGTTTACACAAGCAAACTCTTCTTCATATACCCAATCAGGGATACCGTTTAATATTTTGTTTTTTGCACCATCCGTCGTTATGGCCGATTCTGTATTGTAGTCCAATTTCTTCAAATAGATGTTATTATCGCGAACGAAAGCGACCATCCGTCCATCCGGAGAGAACGTTGCCACTTGTTGTTTCCCCCCTTCCGAAAGAGGTTTTACCAGATTCCGTTTTATTTCAAAGGTATAATAATTGGCTTTGAACGATCTTCTGTAAATCCCTTCCCGATCGGTATAAATCAAAATTTTCTTTTCGTCTTCGCTGAACGAATAACCGTCAAAACGTTTGAACGGGCACTCCTTGGCTGTCTCTACATTAAACAGGGTATCTACCGGATTTCCGGTCTTATATTGATACTTTACAATCATCTTTCCATCCGGACTGGCTGTATAATGTTCACCGTCTTTCATAGAATTCATCGCTCCGACGCCATATTGGGAGAACTTCCCTGACAAAATATCTTTTAAATCTGCTGTATTAGCTCCATACACCGATCCTGCGCATAATAACAGGCCTATTAACATCCTTTTTCTGTCCATATCTTCTCTGAATATTTTAGTACAAATGTACATCTATTCAAATAGATATTAAAATTTAATCCCGGAAAAAACATCTCCGGGATTAAACAATCTTTCTACTACATATAAACTGGGGAGATTATCCGGTTATACCTCGTTGTTTGAAACGGCGTTGTTCTCTTTTACCGGTTTTCGGGAGAATTTTTCTTGTAGTCTCTGCATCATCTGGTAAAAATTAGGGATGAACAATGTCCCTAACAACGTGTTGAGCGTCATTCCGAATACAACAGCTGTCCCCAACGATACGCGGCTGGCAGCTCCCGCTCCGGTTGCAAATACCAACGGCATGACGCCTAATATAAAGGCAAAGGAGGTCATCAAGATCGGGCGCAACCTAACTCGTCCTGCCTCGATGGATGCCTCGGTAATGGATTTGCCGGCAGCGCGGTAATCGCGGGCGAATTCTATAATCAGGATGGCATTTTTGGCCGAGAGGGCAATCAACAAAATAATCCCGATTTGGCTATATATGCTGATAGGAAGCCCCATAACAAGGCAACCCAACAAGGTTCCCAACAAAGCTACCGGCAAACCGAGAATAACTGCCACAGGACTTGTCCAACTCTCGTACTGAGCCGACAAGACCAGCAGGGCTACCAGTATGGCTAATCCGAATATCAGGAAAACAGACGATCCGGATTCTTTCTCTTGATATGCCACCGAGGTCCAATCGTATCCAAAATTATCTCCTAACGTATTTTGGCTCAACTGTTCCATAGCCGCCATCGCCTGTTGTGAACTGGCATTGACCGCCGGAATACAGGTTATGGAGGCAGCAGTGTACATATTGTACCGATTAATCAGATTGGTTCCCAGCTGCTCTTCGATTGTTGTAAAGGAGGAAAAAGGTACCATCTCTCCGTTCGAGTTCTTGACGCTCAGTTTTAGAATATCATCTAT